>JAAYWN010000144.1 GCA_012516665.1 Erysipelotrichaceae bacterium | reverse complement strand
TAATAGATGGTATATCCTCTTGCCGAGGTATAGAAGGAACCATCCTCATTGATCTGTGAAGGATCGGCATTTCGCAGATCATTGGTGATCTCATTGATGGCCGTTGACAGAAGGGTCTGTGCATTGGCCTTCTTCTTAATATTTGTATAGGCTTTCTGATAGGCAATAAAGCCTCCGGAAACAGCCAGGAAAACAACGCCGATCAAAGTCACTGTGATCAATGTCTCCGCTAAAGTAAAACCTGCATGCAGTCTATGTTTCATACTAACTGCCTGCCTTTTCATAGGACACATACTGCTTTGCTGTATCGCCGCTGCCAATTGTTTCAGAAGAGATCGTCACACCAATGCCATTCTGATTGATATCCACCGTGCCGCTTCCGCTGACCACGATGGTCCCTTTGGATGTTTCACTGGAACCTTCTTCAAAAGCATTGCGTTCTGTATAGTATGTTCTTAAAGAATCATCTGTTTTCTGGATCGCATGATAAGAGATGCTGATCAGATTGGCCGCCATGACAAAAGCCATCGCCACCACTAAAGATGCGACAAGTACTTCACTGATCGATTCACCGCTTTTGTTCTTCAGCTTCTGCTTGATCTTTCCCATCTCTATCTCTTTTCTACTGTATCGTAATGACTGGATCATTCCAGGTGACACTGCTGCCCTTGCCCTGCGTCGTACTGCTGTCTGCCGTCGCCGCCGAGAAGTACTGCGTGACTTTGCGGGCAGTGCCGTTCTTTGTATAGATGACCGTAACGTTATAGCTGTCATCCATGGTGATGGCGGCTGTGACCGGCACGGTACTGATACTTGTATCGCCTAAGGTAAAGGTGATCGACTGCTTCGCCGAACCTGTGTTATATGTCTTGATGCACAGTGCATCATACAGCGTATCCATCGTTGACGACGCAAGCGGTTCAATCTTGTTATTTTTTATTGTGTGCTCGGAAGCTTTCCATGTCTTATTCTCAAAAGAAGGGTTCATCAGACCGGCTGCGCTCTTTAAGAGATATACATCGCGGTCATTTTCCCAAGTTGTTGTCAAGGTACCGCTGGATGACATCGCCGCAGCTAAGACCGTCGAGCCGATCATTGCGCAGAATAAAAACACAAGAAGTGCCAGCACTAAGGAAGCGCCCGATTTCGATTTCAGTTTTTCTTCTGTCTTTCTGCCTATGATATGCATGAAAATAATGTCCTTCCGACAGAATCATTATACGATAAAACCATGCCTTTCAACACGATTCGCACCATATTACTCATAAGCAGGAAGAAGTATATTTCGGTTCAGAAGCAGTGCCGGTCCGCGGCATAAACTAAGATTGCTCTGTATCATCAAAAAAGGGAACAGCATCTGCCGTTCCCGATTTATTACTCTACTGCATTGATTTTTGCAAGCATGTCATCTTTGACTGCTTGATTGACGGCCAAAGCTTTTTCTCTGGAATCCTGATTGGAATAGAAATAAAGCTTGATCTTCGGTTCGGTACCGCTTGGGCGTACTGCGAACCATGTGCCATTGTCCAAGAAGAAGCGCAGTGCATTCTGAGCTGGGATATCCTCATAGCCATTCTGATAGTCAATGACCTTATCCACTTTATATCCTGCCACCTCGGTCGGCAGATTGTTCCTCAGCCAGACCATCATGCGCTTGATCCTCTCAGCACCAGGGATGCCTTCCAATACGATATTCGGTTCATCTTCCGCAAAGTAGCCATATTTTGCATAGATCTCCTGCAGGACATTCCATAATGTCTTGCCCTGTTTCCGATAGAAAGCAGCCGCTTCTGCCACCAGCATACCGGCAGAGATACCGTCCTTATCACGGATATCCTCACATGCCGCATAGCCAACCGACTCTTCATAGCCAAAGAGATATGTATAGCCATGTTCATGCAGGTAAGGGACCTTTCCGCAGATGTTCTTGAAGCCCGTCAGTGTTTCAAACATTTCAACGCCATAGGCCTTAGCAATCACGGTCGACAATGTACTTGTTACAATGGACTTTACCATCGCTCCCTTGGCCGGCAGCGTTCCCGCAGTCTTATGGCCTTCCAATACATAATTCACCAATAAATATCCGGTCTGATTTCCATTGAGCGGAATGTAATTGCCCTGATCATCTCTGATCTCGATGGCAAAGCGATCTGAATCAGGATCGGTCGCCATCAGCAGTTCAGCCCCGAACTGCCGTCCGTACTTTTCTGACAGTGCGAATGCTTTTGGATCTTCTGGGTTTGGATAGCCGACGGTTGTAAAATCTGGATCGGGATCTTCCTGTTCCGGTACGATCTTCCAATTGCTGAAGCCGCGGTCTTTTAACATTTCTCTGAAAGGAATAGAACCGCAGCCATTCAATGGTGTATAGACCAGCGGGATCGTCAGGTCCAATTCACTGCCGGAATGAATCGCCAGCTTTTCGATCCGATCCAGATACATACGATCATAGGATGCGTCCAGTACGGTGATCTTTCCTTCTTTGACTGCTTCCTCATAATCACATTTTTTAACACCATTCCACATATCAACAGCATTGATCTTTTCAGTCATGCCATCCGCTATTTCAGAAGACACCTGACAGCCATCATCCCAATATGCTTTGTAGCCGTTGTATTCCTTCGGATTATGCGATGCTGTGATATTGATGCCGGATACTGTTCCAAGCTTCCGGATCAGATAGGCAAGCTCTGGCGTCGGTCTCAGATCAGGGAAGGTATATACCTTGATGCCATTGGCAGCCAGAATGCCTGCTGTCAATTCTGAGAACTCTTTTGAGAAATGGCGCGGATCATGGGCAATGATCACGCCCTTATCCATTGCTTCTCTGCCATGGACACAGATATAGTCTGCAATGCCTTGGGTAGCTTTGCCTACTGTATAGAAATTCATCCGATTTGTGCCGGCGCCCACTTTTCCTCTGAGCCCCGCCGTACCGAAAGCAAGATCCTGATAGAAGCTTTCCTGCATCTCACTGTCATTCTGCTTCATTTTTTCCAGTTCGCTGCGCAAAGGATCCTCAGCTGGCAGTTTCTCCAGCCATTCATTAAAACGTTTCTTATAATCACTCATGATCGTGACCTCCTAAAATCTCTGCTTTCATTATACCCGGGATCAATAAAAAAAGAACCAGATCACTCTAGTTCTTCGTATTCAGAAGCTTATCTCTGTATTTGATGACCAGGAAGATCATCAGCGCCTGCACAGCGATAGCTGCAACCATCCATGCCCACTCTCCTCTGACTAAGAAATGGCCTGTCACACAATTCAGCAGGATCTGCACCGAACTTGATGCAAATACGGCCCCAACAAAATCTTTTAAGGTAATTCTGCTTCTTGCGGCAATATATGGGATGATGCCATTCGGAATACCGGGGATCATGCATGCAACAGCAATGACCAGGATCGGGTTTCCCTTATTGATCTTGCTCATGAGCCAAGAAGATTTCTTTTCGGCATCCAGGGCAAACTCAATGCTTTTGCCAAAGAAACGGGCAAAGATAAAGACCAGAGCGTTGCCTGCCGTAAAGCCCAGCCAGCAGATAATAAAAGCACGCCACCAGCCATAGATCAAAGCCCCCGTGATCTGAATGACCATGCCAGGCATAAAGACGCTGACGACCTGCAGAATAGAACAGAAGAACAATGCCGTATACCCGCCCCATTGCGACCGGCTGTTCAGATATGCGGCCATCTTTTCCTGATCGCCTGTTTTCAGCAGATCATACAGCTGAGCAAAGAAATCACCAAAAAAAACGTAGATCAGATATGCCGTAAGGCAGATGACTCCGATCAGTACTGCAATTACCAGTTTTTTGTTTCCCCTCAGTTTATCTGCCATATCTTTCCCTTGAAATATGCAGTCATTAATATAGCACACTTTATTCTGTTTCCGCCATGCCAGATCAATGTATCCGTTTACAATGGCAGCAGACAGTCAAGATTGCTTCACATAGGCATTTTAAACAGTATGCAAAGCGATTTGAGATCACCTGTATCATCTCGATTTTCTTTCCCATTGTCTATTTGTCCGCATAATGTTCTATGATGGTTCAAGTACTTAAACCAAAGAGAGGATACAATGGCAGATAAAACAGATATTGCAGTATTGGCAAAGCAGTTTGCCCGTTCACAGAAGATCCTGACTGCCTTGGGGGATGAGAATCGACAGCACCTGATCCTTGAAATGATGCAGATGGGCACGTGCAGCGGTGTCAGAGTCGGCGAGATCACCGAAAAAACACATCTTTCCCGACCGGCCGTTTCCCATCATCTGCAGATCCTGAAGGATGCAGGCATCATCAAAATGCGGCGGGAAGCAACCAAGAATTATTATTACTTCGATGTTGATACTGCCAGTATCAACACGCTTATGGAAATGCTGAAAAAGATCAAAAATATCATGCATGCACTGCCAGATCGGAGCATTGCAGATGATTAAGATCCATATTCTGCAGACCGGCATGGTCAGTGTCGATATTGGGGTCCCTCTTGCACAGCCAAATCCTTTGGCAAAAACAGGCTGGTTCCGCAGTGAAAAACATCGGGTCAGGCTGCCCGTCAGAGCCTATCTCATTGAACATCCAAAAGGCCTCATTCTGATCGATACAGGATGGGACATCGCACAGAGAGCACATTCTGTTAAGAAACATTTTGGCTTTCTTCCCATCAGCTATGGAGATCTGCCGGCAGGAATGGCCATCAATGAACAACTTGCATCTCTGGGATACCATCCTTCAGATATTGATGCCGTCTTTCTGACACATATGGATATGGATCACGCTGGCGGATTGCAGCTTGTAAAAGAAGCCAAGCACATCTATGCATCTGATCTGGAGATCAGAGATGCGCAGAAAATACAGTATTTCTATCGCTATCATAAAGAGAATTGGCAGAATATTCCTTTGCAGGCCTTCTCTTTTGAGAGCTCTGGCATCGGTCCTGTCGGATGCAGTTATGATATATTCCATGACGGCAGTTTCGTTCTTGTCAGCACCCCTGGGCACTCTCATGGATTGTTCTCAGCCGTGATAACCGGTGCAGAAGGATACGTGATCATCTGCGGCGATACAGGATACATGCCGAAGTCATGGGAAGAATTATGGCTGCCGGGATTGACCGTTGATCGGAAAGCGGCAAAGAGATCTCTGCAATGGCTGCAGCATAAAAGCAAAGATGAACACTGCATTGCGATCTTGGCCACGCATGATCCAGCTGTGCAGCCAAAAGTCATTGATATACAGGAGGACATAAAATGACGATCCATGAAGCAATTGAAACAAGACATTCCGTACGACAGTTCACCGCGCAGGAAATTGATGAAAAAACGATTGCCGAACTGCAGAAAACAATTGATGCATGCAACAAAGAAGGCCATCTGCACATGCAGCTGTGCATCAATGAACCAGAAGCCTTCCAGGCATCCAAGCCGCATTATGGAAGCTTTGCAGGCTGCCGCAATTATATAGCTGTGGCTGCTAAGCCAAGCCAAAGGGAGGACTGCGGATACTATGGTGAAAAGATCGTACTGGCGGCCCAAATGCTTGGTCTGAATACATGCTGGGTCGTGCTTACCTATAAGAAAGGAAAAGCTGTCTATCAATGCGATCCTGGTGAAAAGCTGCAGGCAGTCATTGCCCTTGGCTATGGCATGACACAGGGCACCCCTCACAAGTCCAAAGAAATTGAGAAATTATGTACCGTAAAAGGAGATATACC
>JAAYWN010000143.1 GCA_012516665.1 Erysipelotrichaceae bacterium | reverse complement strand
TTACAGACAAGCTTCATGAGCTCTTTGGATTCCATACAGACAGGCAGATCATCACAAAGAAGACAATGCGCAATATTATAAAAAAATCCAAGAATAAATAGTGGTTACTACATATCGCTGCATAACACAAAGCACCCAGAAGCAGCTTAGCCACACTGTTTCTGAGTGTTTTTATGTTATCCAACTGTCAAAGATGGGATTATAGCATTCTCTGTGCCAAGCAAAGCAATTTCATTCAATTGTGAATTCCGGTTCTTCATCTGCCGCAAAGCGGATGCCGGCAGATACTCTTGCCTGGTCAAGAATATTCATGACCTGTTTGGTGCGGATCAGCCAAGCTGCTTCTGTATTCCAATCCTGCTGTGCAATGACTTCCTGGATCCGGAGAAATTCATTGGCCATTGCGCTTCCTTCTTCCGGAACATCCAAAGAAATTGGTTCCTGACTGTCATTCAGATGCAGCGAAGCATGGTCAATGATGCTCGGTCTTCCTGGCAGTTCAATATATCCTTTGGTCCCCTGCAGGACCGTACCGCATGGCGAAGCACAGTCTTTCGCACCGATGCAGACAGACTGAAACCCTTTGTAGTCCATCGTCAGGACACCGCTCGTATCAATGCCATTGAAGCCTTTATTGGCAATATACTGCACATGGCTCGGCATGCCGAAGATCCCAGCCGCAAAATGAATGTTGTAGACATTGATATCATAGAGCGCACCTCCGCTCAGTTCTGGGTCAAATGCCGGCAGCACCTTTCCTTCTTGATAAGCATCATAGCGGCGGGAATACTGTGAAAAATTTCCATGAATGATCTTCAGGTCGCCTATCTCATCCAAATGAGGGATCAGTGCCTGGTATGTTCTGCTGTAGCGCGATAAAATTGCTTCAAACAGCATGACTTGGTTCTGTTCTGCTTCATCGATCAGGCGAAGGGCTTCCCCATAGCGTGAAACAAACGGCTTTTCTACAATGACATGCTTATGTGCCTGCACTGCCTGCAGGGCATAGGCATAATGCAGAGAATTGACCAGACCGATATAGACGGTATCAAAAGAATCATCCTGCAGGAACTTATCATAGTCGGTATACTGCTTCAGATGATACTGTTCACAAAGCGGTTTTCCCTTTTCTCCATTGCGGCACCAGAGCGCTGCTGTCTGGATCTTCGCTTCCTGCAGACATCCCAAAGCCGTCTTTACAATTGAGCCATTGCCTACGATTCCGATCTTCATTTTTCTTCTCCTTCAATGATCCCATAATGCACAAAGGCATTCCATATACCATGATGCAGAATATCACTTGTCACATACTGCGCTGCTTCCTTAGTCTCTGGACTACTGTTGCCCATAGCTACGCTGATACCGCATTTTTTCAGCATCGGAATATCATTGGCACTGTCGCCAATGCCAACTGCATCGAATTCTTCTGCATTGTAATGCGCCAATATCTGTTCAATACCGTTTGCTTTGGATATATTTCGGTCCGTGATCTCACCGATCACAAAATCCTTCAGTTCCATGACTTTTGTTAGGATAAATGGATGCTCCAAAGCCGCTGCCAGCTTTGGATATATCGGTTCCCATGCCGTACCGAAAGCACAGACTTTATAGATAGAATCACTTTCTTCTGAGCCAAAAGTCTCCGGATACGTACAGTTGGCATTGCAGCGGGCGATCTGCTTCTTTCGATCTGTACTTCCGCCGGAAAAATACTTCAGCAGGCTTTCATAGCCATCCGGTGAACAGTAGGCACCCGCCGTTCCTTCTAAGGAATAGCCAAGGCCAAAGGAATGGACCGTATGCTTGATGCGAGCAATCTCAGAAGCATCGATTGGATGATCATAGATCCTTTTTCCTTCCGCATAGACCATCGATCCAGCGCCAAGGATAAAGCCATCCACATCCGCGTTCAGGTATTTCACGACCTCGGCCAAAGATCTTCCGGTGCAGAGAAATAATTTATGTCCATTCTTTCTTGCCAATTCCATCGCTGCCAAGGCGCTGTCAGGGATCCTGCCGATAGAAGTCGAGAACAGCGTCCCGTCAATATCTAAGAATATATATTTTCTCATCGTTCTCATTATATATGACATTTTCGGCAAAAGAAGCAAAGAAATCACCCCTGCATTTTCTTTATGCAGAGTTGATGATCTTACGCCAATTCAAACGCTCCTGTATAGAGCTGATAGTACTTGCCTTTCTTTGCCATCAGTTCATCATGGCTTCCCTGTTCAATGATCCTTCCAGCTTCCATGACCATGATCCTATCGCTGTTGCGAACGGTCGAAAGACGATGGGCGATCACAAAGACAGTGCGGCCTTTCATCAGCTGATCCATACCTTTCTGCACAATGGCTTCGGTACGGGTATCAATAGAACTGGTGGCTTCATCCAAGATCATTACCGGCGGATCAGCTACGGCAGCCCGTGCAATTGACAGCAGCTGACGCTGTCCTTGGGACAGGCCGCTGCCATCTCCCTGCAGCATGGTCCCATATCCCTGCGGCAGACGTTCTATAAAACTGTCCGCATTTGCCAGCTTTGCCGCCGCTATGCATTCCTCATTGCTCGCATCTTCTCGGCCATAGCGGATATTTTCCATGACGGTGCCAGTGAAGAGATTGACATCCTGCAGAACAATGCCCAGGCTCTTCCGCAGATCCGCCTTTTTGATCTTATTGATGTTGATGCCATCATAACGGATCTTGCCATCATCAATATCATAGAAGCGATTGATCAGATTGGTGATCGTCGTCTTGCCGGCGCCGGTCGCACCGACAAGAGCGATCTTTTCTCCTGGCTCCGCATTAATGGAAATATCATGCAGAACAGGTTTATTCGGTACATAGCTGAAGTCCACATTCTTCATCAGGATCCGGCCCTCCAGTTTCTGATACGTCAAGGTCCCATCGCCATGCGGATGTTTCCAAGCCCATTGATCTGTACGATGATCCGCTTCGCCCAGCTTTCCATCCGTATACGCGGCATTGACCAAAGTAACATAGCCATCATCTATTTCTGGCTTCTCATCCATCAGTTCAAAGATGCGCGCTGCGCCAGCCAAGGCCATGATAATGGAATTGAGCTGATTGGACACCTGTGCCAATGGATTGCAGAAGCTGCGGGTCAGGGTCAGAAAGGAAGCAATCATGCCCAGCGTCAGCGTATTGAACCCGACCAATGACAGATTCTTTGTGCCGCTGATGGCCATCGCTGCGCCAACAGCCGCAGCTGCGATATACATGATGTATCCTAAGGCATTCATGATCGGCATCAGGATATTGGCATAGGCATTGGCGGAAGCAGAATTGTTCTGCCATTCTTTATTTTTCTGACAGAAGGTTTTTTTCGCCTGAACTTCATGACAGAATACCTTTACAACTTTCTGCCCTGAGATCATTTCTTCAATGTATCCGTTGAGACTGCCCAACGTATCCTGCTGGGCGACAAAGTAGGTCCCGCTCTTGCCAGCAATCCACTTGACGCCTGCAAGCATGATAACGGTCATGATCACGACAATGATCGTCATCCATACACTGACATACAGCATTGCGAAGAATACTGTAACAATCGTAATAATAGAAGATATGATCTGCGGCAGCGACTGCGAGATCATCTGGCGCAGGGTATCTGTATCATTTGTATAGCAGCTCATGACATCGCCATGAGAGTGGCTGTCAAAGTACTGCAGAGGCAGCGACTGCATATTGCCGAACATCGTATCTCTGATCTTCTTCAGCGTTCCCTGCGCGACGGATACCATGATGCGGTTGTAGAACAGAGTGGCCAAAGCACCGATGGCATAAATACATCCCATGATCACAATGATATGGAACAGGCCAGAGAAATCCGGTACAGCTTCCAGAAGCAGAGGTGAGATATAATCATCGATCAGTGTTTCTAAGAACAGTGATGAAGCAACACTGACCAGCGATGAAAGAATAATGCAGACCGTCACCAGGATCAGCTGTGAGCGATATGGCTTCAAGTATGAAAGCAGTCTCTTTACTGTTTTTCCGCTGATCTTTTCCTTACGCATTTTCATCACTTCCTTTCTGCTGTGAAGAATAGACTTCCTGATAGATCGAACAGCTTTCCAGCAGCTCTTCGTGACTGCCCACTGCCGCGATCTTTCCTTCGTCCATGACAATAATGCGATGGCATGACTGCACCGAAGAAATGCGCTGAGCGATCATGATCTTGGTTGTATCAATCAGTGATGCATGGAAGGCTTTCTGGATCAAAGCATCAGTTGCCGTATCCACCGCTGACGTTGAATCATCTAGGATCAGGATCTTCGGCTTCTTCAGCAGTGCACGGGCAATGCATATACGCTGTTTCTGTCCGCCGGACACATTCGTTCCGCCTTGCTCGATCATCGTGTCATAGCCATCCGGAAGAGATGTGATAAATTCATCAGCCTGCGCCAGACGGCAGGCATCTTTCAGTTCTTCATCACTTGCCTCTTCATTTCCCCAGCGAAGATTTTCTTTGATCGTACCGGAGAACAGTTCATTTTTCTGCAGGACCATAGCCACGGCATTTCGCAAGCTTTCCACATCATAGTCTTTGACATCTATACCGCCGACTAGGATCGTGTCTTCCGTCGCATCATAAAGACGTGGAATCAGCTGTACAAGAGAAGATTTCGAGGATCCTGTCCCGCCGATGATGCCAATGCTTTCACCGGAAGCAATCGATAGATCAATATCTTTCAGAACTGGTTTTTCCGCTTTGCTTGAATATCGAAAACTGACATGATCAAACTGCACGGATCCATCTGGCACCTTCATTACAGGGTCTTTCGGATCATGGATATCCGGCTGTTCTTCGATGATCTCGGCAATTCTTTCCGCACTCGATCTTGCCATGGTGATCATAACAAAGACCATGGAAAGCATCATCAGACTTGTCAGGATCTGCATTGCATATGTAATCAGGCTCATCAGCTGTCCAGCTGTCAGGCCCAAAGCTGCATTGTTCCCGCTGGCTACAATTGCGCGGGCACCGAACCATGCGATCAGAAGCATGCATGCGTACATGCACAGCTGCATCAGCGGCATATTGAAAGCAATCAGTTTCTCTGCTTTAGAAAAATCCTGAAAGATCGAATTTGATATTCTGCCAAATTTTTTCTTCTCATGATCCTCCCGGCAGAATGACTTCACAACGCGTATCCCGCGCAGATCTTCCTGCACCGTATTGTTCAGTTTGTCATAGGTCGCAAATACTCTTGTAAAGATCGGATGTGCCTTCAGCATGATCCATATAAGCATTCCTGCCAGGAGCGGTATGCATACAAGAAATACAAGTGAGATCTGAGCATTGATGCGAAAAGAAACAATCAGTGAAAAGATCATCATCAGCGGTCCGCGGAAGACCATGCGAAGGATCATCTGATACGCTGACTGAACATTGGTCACATCCGTGGTCAGTCTGGTAACGATGGATGATGCCGAGAATTTATCAATATTGGAAAATGAAAAATTCTGCACATTGTCATACGCATCCTGACGCAGATTGGCCGCAAATCCCGCTGATGCGGAAGCTGCCGTCTTTCCAGCCCATGCACCGACGATCAGTTCAATTACCGCCGAGATCAGCCAGGCGATGCCATATTTCATGACGACATTCATGTTTCCTTGATCAATGCCATAATCGATCAGATCGGCCATCAGCAAAGGAATAATTATTTCAAGCACCACTTCTCCCGTCACCAGGATCGGTGTCATGATTGATTCCTTTTTATACTGACGGATGCTTTTTGCGAGTGTTTTTATCATAATTCTTCTCCGTTATGTAGCATGCTACACTTTATATCTTAGGCAAGACCGATTCCTCGGTCTTGTTTACTTAATATTCTGATATACCTGCATCAGCATTCTCTGCAGTTCACTGATTTCTTTTTTTGACAGTCCCTTCATCAGCGCTGCATCATTTTCTGCCATTGCCTTCACCATATCCTGGCCAACCTCATGGGCGCGGGGCGTCAGCCGAACAATCTTTGACGTGCCAATATAGGATGACTTCAGATACCCGTTCTTTTCCATTCTTGATACTATGCCCACGACCGTCGGATGCGATACCTGCAGAAAATCCTCGATCTCTTTCTGCGTTGACTGACCATCTTTATCTACCAGGAAAGCCAGCACACGGCTTTGGGCCAATGTCAGATGCACGCTTTTCAGATCGGCATCTGCTCCCGTCCGGATCTGATCTACGATCAGTTTTAACAGATAAGGAATCGGCATCTTTTTCATACATCTCTTCTCCTGCTGTGCTAACTGTAGCACGCTACAATATGCATGTCAACAGCTTATTAAAACCTGATCTTTCGACCAGGTCATATTTCTGTATATCATTCTATGCGGATCAGCTCTGATACCTTGAAGGGATGATCCTTTGTCTGCAGGGAAAAGTGCGTACCGCTCTTGATACGGTAGTTCTCGCCAAAATGAAGCGTGCTTTCTTTCCCATTGTAGATGACACTTCCTTCGCCATCTAAGCACGTCACGATCAATTCTCCTTCTGCCAAAAGATCCTGCAATACCGTGTTCATGTCCAAAGCATCAATATTCAGCTTGCTGTAGCCGCTGTTCAAAGCAGTATCGTGCACAGCCATACCTGTCTGATATGCCAGCAGATCTTTTACCGTAAAGACTTCCATCGGTCTGATCTTCTGTGTCTCTAATTTTTTTCCAAGCACCACTTCTGTCGCAACTGTACCTTCCAGAGCCGTGCAGCCTACTGCTTCATCATACGGAACAACAATCCCCTGACCATAAGATACGATCTTTGAAGCAATCACCGACATCCGATCTCTTAAGTAGACATTCAGCTTTCCGGCAAGGACAAAATAACAATGATAATTCGGATTGGTCTGCACAGGAAGATCTGTGCCCTGAGCCAAGGAATACAGCGTAACGCCGTCATAGACATCTTCTGTAATGACCTGACCATGGACCGGGCGATTCAGGTTCTGAATATTCAGCACCGTTCCCACTTCATATCTCATATGCTTTCCCTTCCTTTCTTTAAAGTTTTCTGCCCATCACACTTCCATAGCGGTCGGATGACAGGACCTGAAAGCCCATTTTTTTATAAAAGTGAACTGCTCTTTGATTGGCCTTGTCGACACCGAGCATGACGCCCTTTACACCGTCTTTCTGCAGCGCATCCAAAAGGGCATGCATCAGGGAAGAGCCGTTTCCCCCTCCAGTATATCCTTCGCGGATATCAATATGAAGATGTGCCGGATAGTCCTTGGCAAACTGCATATATTCGCTCAGATCGCAGCGGCTGGCAAACGAAGGTGCTTTTTCTTTGATCTTCTGAATATATGGCTGTATATCCTTTTCAAACATGCCTGCATCCTCTGCGCACAGGATATATCCCTGTACCCTGCCGGCATCATCCAGCAGCAGAAAGTTCTTTCCATGATCCAAATAAGGATCACAGTACATCCAAAGTGTAAAACTATAATGTTCAGGATTGACCAAGTTATCCTTCGATCCTGTTTCAATGCAGATAGACTGAACATCTCTGCGATATTTATCTTCGTAGTCAATGATTTTCACAAACACACCTCACCCCTCTGATTGTGCCACAAATACCGGAAAATATCCAATTCTGCATAAAAAAAGAGCTAAGTTTCCCAAGCTCTCTGTGTTCAGTCTGCCAGATCCTCACCATTGGATGCAATTACTTTCTTGTACCAATAGAACGAATCCTTTCTGGAACGATCCAATGTTCCCTTGCCTTCATCATCAATATCGACATAAATGAAGCCATATCTCTTGCGCAGTTCGCCAGTTCCCGCCGAGACAAGATCAATGCATCCCCAAGTCGTATAGCCGATACAGTCAACGCCATTGCCGATGGCTCTGTCCATCGCTGCAATATGCTTGCGATAGTACTCAATTCTGAAAGGATCATGAATCGAACCATCTTCTTCGACCTTATCATAAGCACCTAAGCCGTTCTCAACGACCATCATCGGAAGATTGTATCTCTGGTAGACCATTTCCAAGAAATACTGCAGGCCATCAGCGTCGACTGCCCAGCCCCAATCGGAGTATTCCAGATATGGGTTCTTGGCACCGGCACTGAAGTTGCCCGACACCTTATCCTTCACTTCATGTGTGGAGACCAGGGAAGACATGTAATAGGAGAAAGTGTACATATCTACCGTTCCATTGGCCAGATCGACCAGATCTTCGTCGGTGATATCAAGCTGGACATGATGCTCTTTCCAAAGTCTCTCGCTGTAAGATCCATATTCGCCCAATGCCTGGACATCCCCACAGTAATAGAGATTCTTCTCCCATGTATGCTGGCATGCCAGAACATCTTTTGGATCGCAGGTCGCCGGATAGTTGGTAATGCCGCAGATCATGCATCCAATCATATTGGACGGATCAATCGCATGTCCGATCTGCACTGCTTTTGCGGATGCGACGAATTCATAGTGCAGTATCTGATAGGCTGTCTGGTAATCACTGTCCGGATGTGCTTCTCCTTGGAAATCCAGGAACATGATCGTATTGTTGATCTCATTAAAGGTCAGCCAATAATGGACCAATCCTTTATATTCTGTAAAGCAGGTCGTCGCAAAGCGTACATAGAAGTCGATCAGCTGACGGTTTGTCCAGCCCCCATAATGCTCTTCCAAGTACAGCGGTGTATCAAAATGCCAAATTGTGACCAATGGTTCAATATGATATTTCTTCAGTTCCTGAAAGACCTGACGGTAATGCTCGACACCTGCTCTGTTTGGCTCTTTCTCGTCGCCATTTGGATACAGCCGCGACCAGGAAATGGACATACGGTATGTCTTGAATCCCATTTCTGCAAACAATGCAATATCTTCTTTGAAGCGATGATATTCATCAACGCCTAGATGATTTGGATAGTAGCATTCATCCAGCACTGCATAGTGTGCACCTTTCGGCAGCTGTTCGCTGCGCTCCAATGATCCATGCGTGCCATCAGCAGCGATATACGTCAGTTTTCGATTTTCTTTTACTGTGCCGCCGATCGTAACATCAGTCAATGCAGGCCCTCTGCCGTCCTCATTCCAGCCGCCTTCGACCTGATTGGCAGCGGTCGCACCGCCCCACAGAAATCCTTTTGGAAAATTTGCCATGATTGATCTCTCCTTATGATTGATAGGTCAATCATAGCATTCATTATTTTAGCTTTTTGGAAATTCCAAATCATGAAATTGTTAAATGATGTGAAAGTGCTTCATCGCATTGAAGATGCCGTCATGATCCGCATCATCGGTCACATAATCCGCACTTTTCTTGATCTCTTCTGTGCCATTTCCCATAGCAATTCCCGTGCCGCATTCCTGCATCATCGTCAGATCATTCATGGAATCACCGAAGCAGTAAGCATCATGGCGATGAGCACTGAACATTTCCAGCACCCGTCTGATGCCCTGTCCCTTGGTCGTGCCTTCCGTCATCAATTCACCGCCCCGGCGTCCAAACTTTGCGTAGTATCCGCCGCTCAGGACTGTTTCCAAGCTGGCCGGAAGGCGGGCAAAGAAAAGGTCGGCCGTCAGTTCATTTTCAAAATTGAAGTCGATCTTCTGGATCGCTTCTCCTTTATATTCATCCATGGAACGCATTGCTTTTCGCCGGAACACTTCTTCGATGCTGATGTCAGGATATTCCTGCGGAAAGCGCTGAGCAAATCGATGATGTTCCTTCTCATTCTGATAGATATAAGATGTCGATAGGATCTGGTACCCACCGCCCAATGCGCTGATCAAAGAGATCATCTGATGAACTGTATTGGGATCAATATCATGTGTCTCCAGGATCCTGCCCTGATAGGCTATGCCTGCCCCATTGGAAAAGATGATCCCGGGCATTTCAATTTCCTGCTGGTATTCCAAGGCCATGCCGTATCCTCTGCCTGTGCAGAGAAAAACATGACAGCCATTCCATTCTGCCTGCTGAATCGCCTGAATGGACGATGAAAGCACATGATGGCTTTTTGGCGAGATCAGCGTTCCATCCATATCAAAGAATAAAAAACATTCATTCATAACGGGTATGATTATATCAGATTAGATGAAAATGCTTCAATCCATTCCATACGCCGTCTTCCAGAATACCTGAAGTTACATACTCCGCCTCTTTTTTTAATGCATCCTGGCCATTGCCCATAGCAATGCCATGGCCTGCTTTTCTGATCATGCATATATCATTCATGCCATCGCCAAAAGCATAGGTATGATCCAGCGGCACGTTCATATACTCTGCCACAGCAATCAATGCATCTCCCTTATCCCAGCCTGAGACCGTAACATCTGCGGTCGGATGATTCCCATGCGGGTTGAGGACACCGATGCCGTTCAGCTGTTCTTCAATTGCATGGTACTGCTCTGCATCTTTGAACCATACATCAAAGTTATAGATCTTCTTTCCTATTAGATCCCCGCCCGGCAGTATAAAACCAAGATCCCATTCCTCAGCAATTGTCCTATAGGCCTCTTCTGGGCCAAAGCAATGACCATTCTGGCTTTCAAAGAAGACATAGCCCGCATGCACTGCATCCAAACGTTTCTGTATCTCTCTTATCTGCTCCATTGCCAATGGCTTTTCAAAGATCTTTGCACAGCATGTATATGCCTCTCTGCCATTGGAGACAATGTAGCCATTGGCATACATATGAAAATTGCTTTTCGCATACCGCAATGCTCTGCCCGTACATATCCATACCAGATCGCCATTTTTACGCAGTGCATGGATTGCTTTCTTTGCACTGTCCGGAATATTCCTGCCTATGGCCAAGGTCCCATCAATATCAAAAAATACCAGATTCATATATATATCCTTTCTAAATGAAAGGAGAGTTCTCCCCTCCTTCATTCCTGTTTCAGTTTTTCCAAATATGGATCCAAAAGATTCAGCAGACCCTTCCAATAGACTGGATACGCATCGACACCGCAATACAGTATTTCTTCATTCTCATTGACGATCACGGAAAAATCCCAGCTGTTATTATCCTGGACAGACTGTCCGTCATTCACCGGCATATATTCACGATCCCAATCTGCCACATACAATTCCTCAAACAGTTTCCGCTTGATCGCCTTCCAAGTCTTCATCGGTATCACTTCTGCATGTTTATTGGAACCGCCGCCATTGGCGTCATACACTTCAAAGACACAGCTTCCTTCATCCTCCGCAAACCGCAGATGCACCGATCCGCTGATGGCATCACCATATCGAAAGCGAAGACCTGTCACTGCTTCGACCATCGGTATGCCTTCATCGCTTACAGCCATTCTGCCAAAATCGTTTGAACAGTTCCGACAGTGGTAAAAACCATTTTCCGTCTTCACATCCCTTGAACCGCAGTGCGGGCATACAGGTATTTTTTTATCAGCCATATAGATATCTCCCTCTAAGATCTCTTCCTAAATTATATAGAGGATCATCTCAGAATGAAAGCGCTGTCATTCAGAACAGAAAACTTGTATCAATGGTCTCATCACATACTTCTTCGATCCTGCATGCTTTAAAGTACTCTTCTTCTAAAGGAATCCATTTCTTCTGGAAATCCTCTGCTTTCTTAGGATCTCTTTTCTGTATTCGCTGCATCTGGATAGCCGGGTCCACCTTCAGAAAGATCTTCAGATCATAGTATTTCCTCAGGTCTTCCCGCATACAGTAGCTTCCTTCAATGATATTCACCTGTTTTACAGGCAC
>JAAYWN010000142.1 GCA_012516665.1 Erysipelotrichaceae bacterium | reverse complement strand
TGCTTTGGCCTCTTCACAGTCACAGTCTTTCAGTATCATAACAATCGCTGTTTTGCAGGAATACTCCGCATGCTCCAATGCTTCCGCAGCCAATGTCCTTGGTGCATTCGTACTTTTCATAACGATCTGGATTGCACGTTCCTGCAGTTTATCGTTAGTGGCCTTCATATCGACCATCAGATTTCCATACACTTTGCCAATGCCAATCATAGTTCCAGTTGAGATCATATTGCAGATCATTTTCTGACAGGTCCCTGCTTTGAGCCGAGTTGATCCTGTGAGAACCTCTGGACCAGCATCTACACAGATGGCAATATGACTGGGCATTGCTATTTCGGCCGGTCGATTGCATGCAATGGATAACGTTTCAGCACCAATTGATGATGCATAGTCCAAGCCGCCGATTACATAGGGCGTTCGTCCTGAAGCAGCAATGCCGATGATCGTATCATCGGAAGAAATATTCTGCGCAATCAGATCTTTTTTGCCTAATCTCGCACTGTCTTCCGCACCTTCTTTTGCTTTGACAAATGCCTTTTCTCCGCCAGCCATCAAAGCAGTAAAGTCTGAGCTGGAAAAGGTCGGCTGGCATTCAACTGCATCCATGACACCGATTCTTCCCGATGTTCCCGCGCCCATGTAATAGATATGGCCGCCTTTCTTGATTGTCCGAATGCAGCATTGAATTGCTTTTTCAATTTCCGGAAGCTGTTCATGCACTGCATCTGCTGTTTTCCTGTCTTCTTCATTCATCACTTCAAGAAATTCTGTGATGCTCATCTGATCAAGATCCATTGTTTTAGGATTCTGCGCTTCTGTATGAAGTTTTTTCAGATCTACCATAATTGATTCTCAATCACGGATGCATACATATAGCAGACAGTCGGTCCATCAGATCCAGATTCAATCTGCTTTACTTTAAGATTGGTTGGATAGTACTGCTGATATGGAAAATCATTGACTCCCCCGCGGAAGATCCGATATTCATTCAATGCTTTGAACCATTGGTCGACTTCTGCCTGTGTTAAGACAAAGTATGCCTGCGGAACATATGCATTCAGATCTTCAAATGTCATACCATATACAAGCTTGATATTTGATCCCTTTCGATGCATTGACTTCACTGCTTCGGTTACTGCATTGTATGTGGCAATATGCCGCTGATGCATAGATCCGCGCCAATGCGTGATCACAAGATCCGTTTTTTCTTCAGTAAACATTTTTTCTAAACGTTCCGCAAACACTTCTTCTGTCGGCATACTGCTGGATACATAGCCCAGCCACTTGCTGTCCCCACCTAAGTCTTCAGCTGCCTTCCTGTTTGTTTCAAGCAGTTCTTCCAGATACGCTTTTTTCTGTTCTTCTGTGGCATTTGGATCTTCCAGTCTTCCCTGTGTCACATGGATGCATGATACATGTGCTCCCGCCTTTGCATACTTGATCATCAAAGGTCCGCCAAGCAGTTCAGCATCCAATGAATGTGCCCCAATGCTCATTACTCTTTTTACTTCTGTCATTATTTCATATCCTTTCTGTATTCAATTGTTCTGCGGATAACGGTCAATCCGTTTCTTTCGTAATACCTTCTGCCCTTTTCTTCCGTTGTCACAAAGAACATGCGATAGATCCCTCTTTTTGTCATTTCATAGCACTGCATATCCAGAAGAATACTTCCAATCCCATTGTTTCTTTCTGTTTTGGCAATACCGATAGGTCCAAAACGCATCGGATTTCCATCGATAGCACGCATGCACCATCCGCATACCTTTCCAGCAGGATCACGAACAACGATCTGATAGTCCGGTGCCGTTCCTTCCCGCATACTGATCAAAGCATTCCGTTTCCATCCTGCGCCAAGTTCCGTCAATAGGAATTGAAGAAGCTCTAATGAATCACTGTATTGGAAGAGGCGGAAGGTATACCCTTTTTTTTCTGCTTCTGCTTTCTTACGCATCGTTTCTTCAGGAATAACATATCCATGAAGATCTTTGCCCATAGAGAAATGTTCCTCCAATGCCTGATATCCATTTTTTTCAAAGAAGGAAATAGCTTCAGGATAATGGTCAGGATCTATCCCCCAGAAGAAATAATTCGGCGAATATGCAGCCAATGTGATATTTTCAGCTCCCAAATCTGTCAGCTGCTTTTCAATCCGATTCAGTAGATTCTGGCCAATACCTTGATGGCAGTATTCCTTTTCAACGAACATTACATTGATCCATCCACGATCTGGTTCTAAACCACGCTCGAGATAGGGAAATTTGCGTTTTGTACCATACGCGAAGCCTCTCACCTGACGATGGTCATCCAATGCGATCCAAGCCAATTCCGGATTGAAGTTGTCATCAAATATCACCTGTCTGCGAAACTTCCAGACATCAATTGGATCAAAGGTGCAGCAGCAGTTCCACAGATTCACAACCGCGTCTTCATAGTTTTGAGAATACTGTTCAAAGTTCATC
>JAAYWN010000141.1 GCA_012516665.1 Erysipelotrichaceae bacterium | reverse complement strand
GTGGGTCCCGGATAAGCCGAGCACGCATGCATGCCTTGCCGGGGCAAATATTATTGTCAATCTTTCTGCTTCCGATGAGATCATCGGCAAACAGGAATATCGCCGTTCCATGATCACCAATCAGAGCGCCGCGTGCTACTGTGCCTATTTATATGCATCCAGCGGTACAGACGAGTCCTCGACCGATCTTGTTTTCTCAGGGCATTGCTTGATTGCTGAAAATGGCAGGACCCTGAAAGAAAATATCTATGAAGAACGCCCGCATCTGATGACCGCAGTCATTGATCTTGATACGATTGCATATAACCGCGCACATCAGAATACGTTTGACAGTGAAACGGATCGCATCTATCGCATTGCTGAGGCACATATTCAGTCATTGACCGGCCGCAGTGAAATGACCGTATCGCAGATGAAGACAGCATTGCAGAAAGAAGAATATGCCATTGCCAAGAATCCTTTTGTACCAAGCGATGATGCCGAAAGAGGCAGAAGATGCCGGAAGATCCTGCAGATCCAGGCAAATGGCTTAGCGACAAGAGTTCGGGCTTCGCATATTCATACATTGGTCATCGGCATTTCCGGCGGTCTGGACAGTACGCTTGCCTTGTTAGTGTGCCACGAAGCACAGAAGATCGTACCGGAGATCCGGATCATCAGCTATACGCTGCCAAATAAAGGAAATACAACATCGCTGACATATCACAATGCGGTCAGCTTGATGAAAGCATTGGATACGGAGATCCGTGAAGTATCGATTGAAAAAGGCGTTCATGATCACCTTGTTGCTTTGGGACATGGCGATGCATACAAAGGTGAAGGAGATACGACATATGAAAATGCGCAGGCAAGAATGCGCACATATATCCTGATGGATGCAGCAAATATGGAAAATGGCTTAGTGGTCGGGACCGGAGATCTTTCTGAACTTGCCTTGGGCTGGTGCACATACAATGGCGATCATATGTCGATGTATGGCGTAAATGGCTCTGTGCCGAAGACATTGGTGCAGTATATCTGCCGTACATATGCCGAAACATGCGGCAATGAAAAACTGAAGAAGATCCTGCTGAGCATTGTCGATACGCCGATCTCACCGGAACTGACGCCAAGTGTCAATGGTGCTATTGCGCAGAAGACCGAAGATAAGATCGGCAAATATGACCTGAATGATTTCTTCCTGTTCTATACGCTGCGATATGGATTTGATCCGCAGAAGATCATGGCTTTTGCTTTGACGGCTTATCCTGAGATCACGAAAGCGGAAATGAAAGAAGCAGAAATTCGCTTCTATACACGTTTTTTCCATCAGCAGTTCAAACGTTCCTGCCTGCCTGATGGCCCGAAGGTAGGTTCTGTCACGCTCTCGCCAAGAGGGGATTGGCGCATGCCATCAGATGCTTCCGCAGCTCTGTGGCTGGATCTGATCAAGAAAGCATAAGACATTCCGGATGACCGGGATGTTTTTTGATATAATGATGCAATGAAAACAGTGATATGGGATTATAACGGAACCATCATCGATGATGTGCATATATCCGTAAACATAGAAAATCAAATGCTGGAAGAAAGGCATCTGAAAGCAGGATATACTTTGGAACAGTATCGATCTTTGTTCTGCTATCCAATCATTGATTACTACTATAAGATCGGCTACACCTTCAAAGAAGAAAGCTATGAACAGATGGCAGAAGAATTCAATCAACTTTATGACATGCATTTCCATGAAGCAGGACTGTGCTGTGGTTTCCTGGATAAGATCAAAGAGAGCACTGCCAAGGGATATCGCAATGTGATCCTGTCGGCATGCGAAGATAAGATGCTGAAGGAACAATGCCGCACACTGCATATTGATCGATACTTCGACGATATCTTAGGCATTGATAATAATTGGGCCGGATCCAAAGTCCAGATGGCAAATGATTGGATGGAACATGCGGACGCGGACCCCAAAGAGTGCATCTATTTCGGCGATACCACGCATGATCTGGAGACAGCCCATGCCATCGGGGTCGAAAAATGTATTCTGATCGCCCAGGGACATCAGTCCATGGAGATACTGAAAGAAACAGGAGCGGAAGTGAAAAGCTCATTAAAGGAAGCGGAACTGATATGAAAAATAAGATATGTCATGCATACAAAGTATGCGGCGGCTGTCAGTATATGGGAACAGCCTATAAAGAAACATTGTTTGAAAAGAGAAAATACGTACAGTCTCTTTTCCCTGACCAGGAAGTTGATATGGTCATTGGTATGGAAGATCCATACCATTACCGCAATAAGGTCTATGCGACTTTCGGCTATGATCGGAATGAAAAGCTGATTGCAGGCATGTATGAAGAATACAGTCATGAAATTGTGACGGTACCGGACTGCATGATCCAGAATGATACCGCAAATAAGATCATCGCTTCCTTAACAGCAACGGCTGCCAGAATGCATATTGAGCCCTATGACGAAGACACCAATGAAGGTGTCCTGCGCCATGCATATGTACGTGTCTCACATGAAACGGGGAAAGCATTGCTGGTCATTGTCATTGGTGCCAAGCAGCTGCCTGGTTCCAAAGAACTGATCCATGAGCTTGTACAGAACAATCCGGAGATCTGTTCGATCGTACTGAATTGGAATGATAAAAAGACAAGTTTGGTGTTAGGCGAAAGAGACAAGATCGTTTATGGCAATGGCTATGTAGAAGATACGATCGGCGGCATCTCATTCCGTATTTCTGCCAAGTCCTTTTATCAAGTCAATCCTGTGCAGACAGAAAAGCTTTATGCAGAGGCCATTGAACTTGCTCATCTGGATAAGAATACAACTGTCTTGGATGCCTGCTGCGGGATCGGTACGATCTCTTTGTTCGCAGCTAAAAAAGCCAAAGAAGTCGTTGGTGTAGAGATCAATCCATCTTCTATTAAAGATGCTGAGCATAATGCCGAAAAGAATGGCATCAAAAATGCCTTCTTCTTCTGCGATGATGCCAGAACATTCTTAGAAAGACTGATGGATACACCGGATGTTGTTCTATTGGATCCGCCAAGAAGCGGTATGGGATATCACTTTATGAATGAGCTGTCAAAGATGGGACCGAAGCGGATCGTTTATATATCCTGCAATCCATCTACGCAGGCCGAAGATCTTTCTTATCTGAAGAACTATGAGATCCAAAAGATCGTACCGGTTGATATCTTCCCATGGACAAAGCATACGGAAAACATAGTAGTTGCAGCTCGTTGAAAGTTTGGAAAAATCCTGTTCCACTTGTCCTAACAGACCAATGTGAAAATTCATTTGTAAGTGAGAAGGTACAATACAGAATAAGGCATAAAAACGCTAATGGAAGTATAAGCAGATAAGCTCTTTTCCTTTTGATTTGGCTTACTTTTGCATATAGTGATAGATTTTTAGAAACTAAAGGATACTTGATCATCAGCCTAAGGCATGTATATGATAATTGCGATTCGGAAAGTATAGTGGAGATTATTTTGCAGTGTGATAGAAACCGAGGAGGGATTGCTGAATGAAATATGAGCAGCTTATTACGTTAAAAAATGGAAGGAATTGTATTCTTAGAAATGCAAATGCAGCAGATGCAAAAGGCGTATATGATAACTTCAATTTGACGCATGCTCAAACAGATTTCCTTTTATCCTATCCTGATGAAAATAGTTTTAATGTTGAGCAGGAAGGCGAGTTTCTGATAGAAAAAGAAAGCAGTGCAGACGAGATAGAGCTCTGCGCAGTTACAGATGGAAAAATTGTTGGCACTGCTGGTATTGAGGCGGTGGGAAGAAATGACAAGGTCAAACATCGTGCGGAATTCGGCATCAGCATTGATAAGGACTATTGGGGATTGGGCATTGGTCGAGCTCTGACAGAGGCTTGTATTGATTGTGCTAGGAAGGCGGGCTATTATCAGCTCGAATTAATTGCTGTGGCAGCTAACACCTCTGCAATATCACTATATAAGAAAGAAGGATTTGTGGAATACGGTCGAAATCATAGGGGCTTTCGTTCTCGTACTAGTGGCTGGCAGGAAATCATTCTTATGTACTTAGAGCTTGATGTATAAAGCTTTCCTGTTCAAAATGATATGCACAATCTTTGTAAACGTTATGCAGCATACATAAATGCGAATGCGATAGAGTCAGGAAATCAATTTAGAATGCTTGTCGCTACCAATTACATCACTGTTCTTATAGCGCTGTTTATTATATGCCGTTATATGATTCCCCAATGATTCTTACGTTTCTGTAATATATAAGTGTCTGTATTGTCAAGAATTCAGCAGCCCAATTATTCTCGTAAGCCCCAATTATGAATCTTCTTGATTGAATACATTCTTATCATCAAGGGATAACATTAGATTTGAGGTATCACTTGCATTGCAAGATCTAAGAAGATAGATGAAGAAATCATTCTTTATCATTTTTTATTCTCTAGTATTCAAGAAACTAGAAATTTTCTTATATGGATTCTGGACATTACAGTCTAATTTTTAATTTGTTAATACGCTCTTATCTAATGGTGAGAAGGGCTTTTCATAACTAATGAATAAGTACGAAAGTGTATAATGAATTCTATGATGGAAACAATACTTATTTCGTTGATCACATTTGTCGCAACGAACATTGATGATCTGATCGTGCAGACGATCATGTATGCACAGACGACGGATCGGAAAGATGCAATGAAGATTGCGGTTGGAAGATATATTGGTACATACCTTCTGCTTGCAGTAAGCATCCTTGGCATCTTCGGTGTATCGTTCTTACCAGACAGTGTTGTTGGTCTGCTTGGCCTGATTCCTATACTGCTTGGCATTCACAGTATCATAGAATCTCGGGCTCAGGATCATGACGAGGAGAAAACATCTTCCTTTGGCAAGAAAGCTGTGCTTACTTCAGCGGCACTGACGATTGCCAATGGGGCAGACAATGTCGGTGTCTATATTGCAGCATTTAGTCGCTTTACTGTTTTGGAATTGGCGGCTGCACTGATCGTCTTCTTTGTACTGACTGCAGTATTCTGCTGGATCTGTCAGAAATTGGCAGAACAGCCGGTGATCAGAGACGCAATTGCAAAGTATGAAAAGATCCTTGTACCGACCGTACTGATCATCTTGGGCATCATTATCCTATGCGAATACTATTTATAACAATGCGAGGAAGCAGATAGGATCTGCTTTCTTTTTTTGGTTGACGGCATCTTTTAACAAATATACAATTGATATATCAGTTAAGAGGCAAGATATGAATGAGATGAAAAAGAAGACAAGTGTATATCAGCTGCTGAAGAAAGAGATCGTACTTGGCAGGCGGAAACCAGGCGAAGTATTTGGTGAAAAAGAATTTGCCCAGCAGATGAAGATCAGCCGCACACCGGTCCATGAAGCCGTCATGCAGCTGAGCCAAGAAGGATATATGCGGATCATGCCGCAGAGAGGCACAGTTATTTCAAATATATCACTGGATGAGATCTATAAGCTGTATGAGGCAAGAATGATCCTGGAGCCAAGTCTGGTGAGGATCGCTGCGGAAAAGATCGATGAAGAACATCGTCAAGAATTGATGCAGTGGAAGAAGGACTTTAAAAAGATCATTTCGGCCAAAGCGGAGAAATGGCAGAATGATCTGAAAGTAGAGGGAGCAGAGGATTTTTATGATATGGATGCGAAATTCCATCTTTTTCTGGCGACCTGTACCGGCAATGAAATACTGAATGAATATGTTGATCAGCTGATGATGAAGACACAGAGGATACGCTGTCTATCAAATACCGAAAGCAAAGACAGATATCAGGCTTCTTTGAAAGAACATCTGGATATCATTGAGGCAGTAGAAAAGAAAGACGCTGAGAAAGCATCGGAAGCAATGATGGTACATCTGAAGAATTCAGAAGAAGGATATACAGCGCTTCTCATGAAGGATGCTTCAAAGATCAGTGTTTTCTGAAAATAGGGCAGGAGAGTATTTATGGAATTGGCTTTGATCTCAATACAGCAGGTAGCAGTGCTTTTCTTACTGATCCTTGCCGGCTATCTCTGCGTACGGTTTGGCATTCTTTCCCATGACAGCAGAAAGAGCTTTTCTAATTTGTTGATGTATCTGATTGTTCCGATCATGATCATCTATTCCTACATGACGGAATTCAATGAGGAGATCCTGGAGAATCTGTGGATGGCTCTGCTCTTGAGCTGTGCCGCCATTGGCATCGGTATTGCGGTGACGTTTTTGATCACGCTGAAGCATCATGATCGCAGTCAGCCGATCATGCGTTTTGCAATGATCTTTTCCAACGCGGCGTATATGGGCTTTCCTCTGATCCAGGCAATGTTCGGCAGTGAAGGGCTTCTGTATGCCAGTGTCTATCTGACCGTTTTCAACATTGTACTGTGGTCTTTTGGCTATTCCATGATTGCCGACAAGACCTCTGGAAAAGAGATCCTGCACAGTATTATTACAGCTCCGATGCTGTATGCAGTGCTTGCTGGATTATGCATCTTTCTGTTTCAGATACCAATACCGACTGTGATCCGTCAGTCATTTTCTCTGATCAGCGGTATGAATACACCTTTAGCGATGATCATTACCGGCATGATCATCGCTTCCAGCGATATCCGGGCAATTCTGAGAAATCAGAAGATATGGAGAACACTTGGAGTGCGCATGGTGCTGATTCCAGCTGTGTGCATTGTAATTTTCTATCTGTTTGGTCTGCATGGTATGGTGCCGCATGTTGTGCTTCTGCTTGAGGCATGCCCATGTGCCGCTATTACTTCTATCTTTGCCATACAGTATGACTATGATGAAGAGTATGCTGCGGGTGCTGTTGTATTGACGACTTTGGTCAGTATTGTGACACTTCCGCTATGTGCATTGTTCTTATCTTTAGCGATGTAGAAAAGGAGATCTTATGATCATACGATGTGAATACAGCCGCAGTACGGATGCTATCCAAAAAGCTATTGATACTTTAGATGATAAGGGTGGAACGGTCATCGTTCCGGCTGGCGAATGGCATACAGGTCCGCTTCATTTAAAGAGCCATTTGAAATTGGAATTTGAAGAAGGATCGATCCTCGTTTTCAGTCCTGTTTTTTCTGACTATCTTCCACTGGTATTAACGAGATGGGAAGGTACGGAGTGCTACAACTATTCTCCTTTGATCTATGCAAAGGACTGTCAGGATATCACCATTCAGGGAAATGGGATCCTATATGGCAATGGCGAAGCATGGTGGTCATGGAAAAAGAAACAGCAGAAAGCAGCAGATGAATTATGTACAGCAGTGAGCCGAAAGATCCCTGTGAATGAACGGATATTCGGAACGGAAACTGCCTGTCTGCGTCCTTCGTTCCTGCAGCTGCTGAACTGTCAGGATATCTGTCTGAAGGATTTTACCATCGTGGATGGACCGCAGTGGACCATTCATCCGGTATACTGTTCCAATGTCTATGCATCCAATATCAAAGTCTTTACGCATGGTCCGAATACGGATGGTTTCAATCCGGATTCATGCGATCATGTTACGATCGACCATTGTATTTTTCATACTGGTGATGATGGCATTGCCATCAATAGCGGACTGAATGAAGATGGATGGCGGGTAGGGAAGCCATGTCATGATATAGAAATATCCAACTGTCTGTTTACGGGCGGACATGCAGCGGTTGCCATTGGCAGTGCGATGTCAGGCGGTGTAGATCATGTCAATGTCCATGACTGCACGGTGTATGGCACAGAAAGAGGTATCCGTATTAAATCTATGCCTGGCAGAGGCGGTTATGTCAGAAATATTCATTTTAAGAATATCTCCATCAGCGATTCTGCCGAAGAAGCAGTAGAGATCAGTATGCATTATGGATCCAGTACATCCAAACCTGTTTCTGCTGTTGCACCGATCTTTGAAGACATTTATCTAGAAGATGTGAAGATTGAAAACGCAGTGAAAGGAGTATCTCTGTGCGGTCTTGCAGAAAGTCCGCTGCGGATACAGATACGAAATTTAAAAATGAATGATGGTGCATCCATTGTGATGAAGTACGCTGAAACCGTTTCTTTATAATCAGTATAATGATTAAATACTGTAGCCTAAGATCTGATCCTCTGCGAGGATCTCTTTTTCTTCCTGCAGTTCATAGGCAGGCTGATTCTGGATCCTCATCTTTCCCCATGGGAAGACATGGAGAATGGTACCGCAGCAGACTTCATTATTGCTGAGATACATGATCTGATCACCCACATGATAGATGGGATTGCCATTCATCGGCGGTGAACAGGATACCGTGCATCCTAAAGGAATGACCCGGCTGAAAAGCACAGTCGTGTTATGGCACAGATCAATATCTTTATGATAATGCCCGCAGTACCAATGTTCATAAGTGACGGTATCTTGAACATGCTGCAGATATTCTGTTAAGGCATCTTTGGCAAAAGTGTCCCCTTTGATTATCGTCTGCATGGAAGTGGGCAGGCAATGGGTCACAATATAATCTACATGTCTGCCATGTTCTTCCAGAACCGCATCTGCCGCATCCAGTTCCTGCTGAGCAGGAATCTCTTCGGCCCACCAGCCTTTGCCAACGATCGATGCTGGATCGCCAATGGATGGACCGCGGTCATGGGAAGCAGCGCCGCCAAGTGTAAAAATAGTATTGCCTTCTATGGTGAAGATCTGGGAACGCATTAAGTGAAGAACGTTGGAACGGATCTCATGGACTTGTCCGCCATGCCATTCTCTTTGCGGATAGGAACACAGACGGGGAAAATTCTCATGGTTGCCATCAATGAATAACGTTGTCCATGGCATAGAGCTGAACCATTTCAGCCATTTTTTTTCTTTCATGGATTCGTGTCGGTTATGCCAGATAAAGCCAAAATCCCCGCAGATGATCAGATGATCCTGGGCGGTCAGTCGGCCAGTGACTTCCTTGAGCAGCAATTTTCTCATATCGATGCCGCCATGCGTATCACCAGTGATATAGATCATTTCGCGTTCTCCTGCTTTTCTTCTCTTGCCATCATGGCACGATACGAACAGATGCGATTTACAAAAGCAGTACGTTCTTCACCAGGAAAACAGAACCGGCCCCCGCAACCATGGGCAAGTTTGAGAATATCCTGCGCATCTTCAATATAGTCCTGCAGAGCTGGTCTCAGCATTGCTTTATATGGAATGACATACAGGGGAATATGAAAATCATATTTTGTGCATTTTAGTTTCCATTCAATATGCGGCATGATCATAGCAATATCAACTTCATTCTGTCTTTTTGCCAGATCATAATATGGGATCCGAATAAAAGAGACGGCATCCTGCATCTTTTGGCTCAGTACTTCCTCCTCAAGATGCTTGGCAAGAAAACCGCTGGAGAAACCTTCCCCGCAACTGATCGCAATTCTCAGCATAGACATGCCTCCTCATAAATATCTATCATAATCATAGCTAAAATGGATCGTGAAAAATAGAAAAATCGATAGAAGGATGCATGAAATGAATAGAAAAAATGATGATTGCTGTTTCATAAATGCATTTGTTTTTCAATAATAAACGGTGAGTAATATGGTAAATGCGATGATATTCAAAAAAAATAGGCTCTTCATCAATAAGTGTGGGTATATAAATCAGCGTATGTGCTGATGAAATAAGCGTTTAGACTATATAAAAAGACAT
>JAAYWN010000140.1 GCA_012516665.1 Erysipelotrichaceae bacterium | reverse complement strand
TGCCAAGAAACATATTACCGGTATGTCCATCCGTACCAAGTCAATGGACGACGCAGCCGCAATGACCTCTGCGATTGCCAAGCGCTGCCAATACCTGGATACGTTCCAGAATGGCGAATGGGTCGATGTAGTCGGCAAAGGCGTTTCCAAAGGACATGGTGCCTTGGAATACAAAATGATCAAAAAGATCGACTGTTTGGGCGGCATCGGCGACAACTACAATGATCTTCCGCTGCTCAGAGCAGCAGATATCAGCTTCACCTTTCCTTACGCTCCGAAAGATGTGCAGAAAGAAGCAGACTATATTGTAGAAAATGAAGCAGATGCTATCCAGATCTTAGAGAAAATATAAAGAAAAGCACATGCAGATGAGATATGCTCAAATGGATGTGCTTTTTTCATGGATTTCATTGGCTGACGGTAAAGCCTGTTTCTGTACAGACGACCGTGATGTCACCCTTGGCTGCTTCATAAATAGAAGATCCTGCTGCTTTCAGCAGTTTTTCTGTCTTTTTGATCTGCGAAGCACTTGGATTGTCAGAAGAATTTGTGATCACTGATGTCTCCGGTGTGACTGTCTGGAACAGAAGCTCCAGATCATCCTGCATATAGCCATGATACGGTACTTTCAAGAAGTCCGCATTGGCATCATGCTCGCCGAGGTATTCTTCGATTCTTTCGTCTTGGGCATCCCCCATGAACAGATATTTCTTCGTACCATATGTGACCATAGTGATCAAGGAAGAATTATTGTCTTTCTTTGTATCATAGCCGCCTTTGGCACCATTGATTGCAAAGGATGCCCCGCCCAGAGAAAAGTCCGTATTTGAAACAATGGTCATCTCTAAGTTCTTCTTTTCTAAGGATGCTTGAAAATCAGCTGTATCTTCATTGTCTGAGGTCACATAGGTCGTATAGACATTCTTTGTATCAAAGGCATCTATGACGGCATCAGCCCCACCGACATGATCCTTGTCGAAATGTGTGATGATCAAGGCATACAGTGAAGTGACGCCCATCTGCTTCAGCTGTGCGACCAAAGCATCCTTATTTTCATCCAGGCCTGTATCCATCAGTACATAGCCGTCGGCGGTCTGAAAAAGCATCGCATCTGCTTTGCCTGCATTGAAGACTGTGATCGTCATACCTGCTTCGGAAGAAGCTGCCGCCGCGGAAGAAGTATGAGAGGCTGCTGTGCTGCTGCATCCCGCAAGCATCAGGACAGCACTGAGAAGAAGTGCAGTTATTTTTTTCATATCTGTTTCCTTTCAGCAGGATTGTGACACACCTTTGTGAACTCTGCGTGATGACAGCAAGAATACCGGAACTACAAATTTTTCCTGCTTCCTGTTATAATCATTTTGTCTTTTCTTTTAGGGGAAGGTCTACGACAAGGAGTATGCAATGCGAGATTTTGTAATAGCAACAGCTTCAACCTGTGATATTGACCGTGACTGGCTGGACTGTCATGACATTCCAGTCATTTCATATACATTTACTGTTGACGGAAAAATCTATATTGATGACTGCCGTGAAACCACCAGAAGAGCGATCTATGCGGCCATGCGCCAGGGGAAGCAGCCGAATACCTCACAGATCACTACATATAATTACTATGAATTTTTTAAGAAACTGCTGAGCGGAGGCAAGCCAGTCGTCTTCGTAGACATGGATAAAGCAATCTCTGCTTCTTATAATAACAGTCTCCACGCTGCTGAAATGATCAAAGATGAAATGCCAAAAGCAAAGCTTGTGATCATGGATACAAGATGCTGCACGATGGGACTGTCCTTTCTGTTGCAGCATATGATTGCTTTGGCAGATGAGGGCAAAAGCTTTGAAGAAGTCGTTGCCTGGGGCAATGAAAATGCCCTGAAGATCTCTCATCGCTTTATGATCGATGATCTGCAATGGCTGCGCCGCGGCGGAAGATTGTCCAATGCATCCGCAATTGTCGGCAGTCTGCTGTCGATCAAGCCATTGATCTATATCAATGATGAAGGCATGCTGATTGCCTATGATAAGATCCGGGGAAGAAAGAAAGCCATTGCGCAGCTGCTGGCTTCGACTGAAAAGGATCTGGGAGATGGCTCTGGCAAAGATATCATTGTCGGCCACAGCGATGATCCCGAAGAAGGCGAAAAATGGAAACAGATGGTCATTGAGAAGTATCCAAAGGCCAAGTCTGTAACGATGATGGAACTTGGTCCTACCATCGCCTGCCATGTCGGTCCTGGTTTTCTGTCCATTGTCTATCTCTGCGATCAGCGGCACGGAAAATAATAAAATGCAAAGGTCCAGTGATGGATCTTTTTTTGTACGAAAAAGAAGATCACTTTTTCTGATCTTCTTCCGTAAGGATATATTCCATAATTGTCTCTTTCGGCTTCATACCGATATGTTCATAGAAACCGCGGGCAGCATCATTGCCTTGCCATACCGCAAGGGAGACTTCGTAGCATCCAAGGGCTGCAGCCTGCTGCTTCACATAGTCAAACAGCTGTTCGCCGACATGCATGCCGCGGACAGAACTGTCGACACAGAGATCATCAATAAAGATCTTTTTATGCGGCACCATGTTCGATGCGGCAGATGGTCCTTGGATCAAGCAGAAAGCATATCCCATCAGAACATCATTCTCATTCACCGCCGCATAGATCCGTATCTTTTCATCCTGCAGCATTTCCTTCAATTCTTCATCCGCATATTTTACCGTACCGGGAATAAAGATATCCGGACGGATCTTGGCATGGATCTCCAGTACTTCTGATAAGAGCTGATTGAGCCTAGGTATATCTTTTTCTTCCGCTGTACGTATTTTCATTTTTTCACTTTATCACTGAAGCTTCAGATCATCAACTTTGATCCAGCCAAGTCGGCGCTCAATGCGGCCGAAGAACCAAGTCAGGACAGCTGGAAGAATGATGCAGATCAAAGCCATGGCAAGCCAATCCATGCCGGTGATCAAACGTCCTTCTTCGGCCCATCCGGTATAGACACCAATCGGACCGACGAGACCGCATGTCCCCATGCCGCTGGATACCGCCGGACCGTTATTGGCAAAATGAAAGACGCATGTCGCTAAAGGTCCCGTAATGGCCGATGCCAAGGTCGGTGCGATCCACACCTTAGGATTCTTGATAATATTCGGCATCTGCAGCATGGAAGTTCCCAAGCCCTGCGAGATCAGGCCGCCAAAGCCATTTTCCTTATACGACAGGACCGCAAAGCCGACCATCTGCGCACAGCATCCCGCAACGGCTGCACCGCCTGCAAGGCCCGTCAGACCCAGGGCTGCACAGATTGCTGCGGAAGAGATCGGCAAGGTCAAAGCGACCCCGACCAGCACCGATACAAGCATGCCCATGAAGAAAGGCTGCAGTTCGGTCGCCCACATGATCAAAGTACCGAAAGAAGAAGCGATGCTGCCAATGCCTGGTGCTAAAAGCTGCGCCAGACCAGCACCGCTCAGGATCGTGACGGCTGGGGTGACAAGGATATCGATCTTTGTTTCTTTAGATACCATCTTGCCGATCTCACAGGCAATGATCGCAATAATATAAACAGCTAATGGTCCCCCTGCCCCGCCCAATGTATTCGCTGCTGCACCAACGGCGATCAAAGAGAACAGGACCAGCTGCGGTGCCTGCAGAGCATAGCCAATGGATACCGCCATGGCCGGTCCGGCAACGGCACCTGCATATCCCCCAGCATCGATCAGAAATTGCATGCCAAGCTGTTTGCCAAGAGTTGAAATGATCGTGCCGATCAGCAGAGATGCGAACAATCCCTGCGCCATTGCTGCCATTGCATCGATACCATAGCGATGTGCCGAGAAGATCACATTCTTCTTTGTGAGGAACGCTTTTACTGTATTCATACTTCATTCTCCCTTTAACATAGTCATAATGACTATATCGTTGGCAATGTTATATCACACTTCGCATTTTTTTCATAGTCATTTTGACTATATTCTTTCATAACAAGAAAAAGGAGGATTGCTCCTCCTTATCAGATCTTGAAATCATCCGCCACAGTACTGTTGGCCTTCCAAACGATCAGGCTGATATCTTTTCCTCTCATGCGGATCAGATGTTCGCTTGGCTTTGGGAAGATGCGTGAAGACATGACATATTCGCCATGATTGATGAAGATCTCGACCGTACTGTGATCGGCAAAGATCTCCAAGGACTTCAGGCCATTTTCCAATTTAATGCGGCGATCTGTCCCATACATCGTATTGCATTGGTTCTCGAGATCTCCCCGGTCGATCGTAAAATATTTATGATTCGGTTCATAAATGATTGAGAAGCCCTTCTTCAGGGTCTGGGAATACAATCCCAGCTCAAAGGCATTGTCATCCGGATCATCTACATGTATGACACACGCTGCCGGTGTTCTGCCATGCATGGTATCGGTCATGATACTGCCATGCAGAGCTTCAAAGATCTTCTCTCCTTTGATCTGTTCTGATGTACGGATCGGATTCTGTCTCAGCCTGCCATCTTCGATCGTCAGTTCTCTAGGCAGTGAAAGCATGCCTGACCATCCCTCTTCATCCGTTGCCGGATAGGTACAGTCCCCGCATCCAAGCCAGCCGACCATCACAGCCGTATTCTTATAGATATACTGACTTGCGCATTGAGCGGCATAGAAATCAAAGCCGCGGTCCAATTCCTGATATGGCCCATTCGGAACAAACGTCAGGGCATTGAGATCAAGATCTCCGATCAGATAGACATTCTGATATGCATTGCGGAATTCATCGCCTTTGGCGGCATAGCCCTGCGGTGAGAACAGCAGGATCCATTGATCGCCGATCTTCTCAATATCCGGGCATTCAGCCATGGTGCCAAAATATGGATATCCTTTGACTTTCAGTTCGCCCGCATATTCCCAGCCGATGGCGATCTGTCTTGACTTATAAAGGATCAGATGACCATGCTGCTGATGATCCTGTGCTCCTATCAGCATCCAATAGGTCCCATTTTCATAGAAGATCTTCGGATCTCTCTGATGTTCTGTGTATGCTTCATTTGGTTCAATGATCGGATGTTTCAGCTTCGTGACGCTGCCTTTTGCATTCATTGCGGCGATCATCTGATATGGAATGCGGCGGCCGTCATTTTCTTTATGATTGCCGGTATATAGAAGATACAGATAGTCATCTTTCGGGAAAGCGCTGCCGGAAAAACATCCGGCATTGTCAAAGACCAGATTCGGTTCCAAGGCCATGCCAAGATTCTGCCAATGGACCAGATCATGCGATACTGTATGATACCAATGCTTGGTGCCATGTACGGCACCGAACGGAAACCACTGATAGAACAGATGCCACTGCTTTTTGAACCAGCAGAATCCATTTGGATCATTCAATAAGCCTGTTACTGGCTGAATATGATATTGTGCACGCCATATCGACTGCGCAATTTCATCATGCAGTTTGCATAAGCGTTCTTCATCTGATTTCTTCAATACTTGATTCTTTTCATCTTTTGTCCAATGTTCCAATTTGCTCACCTCACGTTCCTATTATCGCCGAAAATGTCCGGAAAGAAAAGCCATGGTATCCATGGCTCAGAGATCCTTCAGAACAAATTGTATTTCATGATGCAGTGTTTCGCCTGCATGCACGATCGGTTTGTCTTTTACATCTTCATAGTTGATGCCATTTGGCAGATACTCTGCTTCTAAGCATACTGCACTTCTTGCCGGATACACCATGCCATATTTGCCAAGCGGCGATGTCAGGAAATTGCTGGTATATAAATGAAAGCCAGGAAAATCTGAGGACATGGTCAAAGATAATTTCTTTCCCTGCAGAACAGCCATTTTACGCATTCCTGTTCCCTTAATATCAAAGTAATGATCATACCCATTGCCGGCCTTGATCTGCGGATGATCCGCCTTGATATCCTGACCGACTTCTTTTGGCGTACGGAAATCAAACGGTGTTCCTTCCACCGGAAGCAGCTGATCAAGAGTCAGCCCATTGGCATCGGTCGGTGCATATTCTTCCGCTGGGATCGTCAGCAGATGATGCATGGCATCTTCGCTCTGATCACAGTTGAAATAGCTGTGATTGGTATAAGCGAACAGGGTATCCGCATCTGCTGTGCCTTCATTGATCAAAGAAACGCCATGATCCAGCAAACGATAAATGATCTTGACATAGAGCGTACCGGGGAAGCCTTCTTCGCCATCTGGGCTCGTATATCTGAACGTGACCTGATCCTTTTCTTCCACCGCTGCGAACAGCTTTGTGTTGAAGCCATTTATGCCGCCATGCAGGGTATTGCCATGATTGTTCAGCGGCAACTGATATGTCTTTCCATTCAGAGAGAACCGTCCATCCTTGATACGATTGGCTGTGCGTCCGATCGAAGCACCAATATGAGTTGCCTGATGCTTGATATACTCTTCTGTCGAAGTGAAGCCCTCACAGACATCAATGCCGGTCTTCTTATCGATCAGCGATACAAGCGCTGCCCCGTAATTGCATACTTTCAGAATGACATTTTCATTTTCCAGCGTATACAGAGAAGCTTCTCTGCCATCGCTCGTTCTGCCAAAATCAGTTTTCATATTATTCACTCTTTTCTTTCTGCTACTATTATCGTTCAAACCAGTCAGAATGCCAACTGCAACCGTTTTCATTTTTTGCCGTGACTTGAAGAAGATGATTATCATGGTATCCTTAAACAGTATTCAGGAGGCATGAATGGGACTGTTCCGCAAACAAGAAGAACCATCTGCAGAAGACACAGAAGTACTTGAAGAAGAAACTGTAAAAGAACCAAGCGCAAAATATA
>JAAYWN010000139.1 GCA_012516665.1 Erysipelotrichaceae bacterium | reverse complement strand
AGACCGCATCATAAAATTTCAGCCCTTCTTCATTCGGTTCAGCGTCATCGCCATTCGGATAGATGCGGGACCAGGCAATAGAGAAGCGGAATACTTTGAAGCCCATTTCAGCTAACAGGGCAATATCTTCTTTATAGTGATGATAGAAATCCGATCCATGTCTCTTTGGATAGTGTTTCAGATCTTCAGGATGAGAAACAGCTTTTTCAATATCTTTCAGCAGTGTTTCGTTCTGCTTCTGATAATCCTGGATATCATCATCCAGATGCGAGCGAGCGCAGTCGGCAACGGACCATCCTTTGCCGCCCTCATTCCAGCCGCCTTCAAACTGGTTGGCTGCGGTAGCACCGCCCCATAAGAATCCTTCCGGAAAATGTTTTTCTGACATACATGATCTCCTTCGTTCTTATTATAAAGTTGATTGCATGCATACGGGATATATTTCTTGATCTGGAACTTATTTCAGAATGATCCAATATCTCTTCTTATTCATTATAAGTAAGCAGGGCATTGATCTGCTTTTCCCAATCTAAAGATCACTTCACACTGTATACGCATGGCAGTATAAATGCCTTAATAAAGGCAGATAGACTGGCATAAACAACATATTATTATAAAAAAAGCGATAGATAAAAAGATATAGAAAACAGATATGAACGAGCGGTGTGCTACACTGAATAGGAAAGAGGCAGATGATGTCACAGACAACAAAAAAAGCTCTGGAAGAATCTTTAAAACATCTTTTATTAGAGAAGCCTTTGGATAAGGTCACGATCAGTGATATTGCCGAAGACTGCGGGATCAACCGCATGACGTTCTACTATCATTTTAAAGATATCTATGATCTGGTGGAATGGTCATGCTATGAAGATGCGGCACGTGCCTTGGCGGGCAATAAGACCTATGATACTTGGCAGCAGGGATTCTTGGAGATCTTCAGAGCAGTGAAAGAAAACAAGCCATTTATTACAAATGTATATCAGTGTGTATCACGCGGACAGATCGAGAAGTATTTAGATAAGGTGACATATGAACTGCTGATCAATGTGGTCAATGAAGCAGCGAAAGAAATGGGTGTTGATGACCAGGATAAAGAATTTATTGCCAATTTCTATAAACATGCTTTTGTGGGCCTGATGCTGGATTGGATCGGCGAGGATATGAAAGAAGATCCGGCGGAGATCGTCGATGCTTTATCTAAGCTCATGCAGGGAAACTTCCATCGTGCCTTGGAAGCATATAAAAGATAATACTGACTGCATCAAAGAGATCGTTTTGATAAAGAAAGCATCAGATCGATCTTTTTGTTTATCGAAATTATTTTTTTACAGAATATGATGAAAGTACAAAACAGGAGGATAACAGTATGTATTATTCAAGCGGCAATTATGAAGCATTTGCCCGTCCGGAAAAACCGGAAGGCGTAGATCACAAATCAGCGTATCTGATTGGTACAGGCTTAGCAGCACTGTCGGCTGCGTGTTTCTTGGTCAGAGATGCACAGATGCCAGGCAAGCAGATCCATATCTTTGAAAAGGATGCGCTGCCAGGAGGTGCATGCGATGGCTATAAATATCCTGGGGTAGGCTATGTCATGCGCGGTGGACGTGAAATGGATAATCATTTTGAATGTATGTGGGATCTGTTCCGTTCGATTCCATCCATTGAAACAGAAGGCGTAAGTGTATTGGATGAATACTATTGGCTGAATAAAAAGGATCCTAATTTCTCTTTGTGCAGAGCGACGGAGAAACAAGGTCAGGATGCACATACTGAAAATAAATTCGGGCTGAGCGATGCTGCCCAGCAGGAGATCATGAAACTGTTCTTTACACCGGATGAAGATCTCTATGATAAGAAGATTACTGATTTCTTTGATGATGAAGTGCTGAATTCCAACTTCTGGATGTATTGGCGCACGATGTTTGCCTTTGCCAATTGGCATTCAGCTCTTGAAATGAAGCTGTATATAAAGAGATTTGTACACCATGTCGGCGGTCTGCCTGATTTCACAGCACTGCGCTTTACAAGATACAACCAGTATGAATCAATGATCCTGCCTATGGTCAAGTATCTGCAGGACCATGGTGTGCAGTTCCACTTCAATACAAAGGTCATTGATGTAAAGTTCGATGTGACGGGTGCTAAGAAATTAGCGAAGAATATGACTGTTCTGCATGAAGGAAAAGAAGAGACGATCGATTTCACAGAAAATGACTATCTCTTTATCACCAATGGCGGCAATGTTGAGAACTCGACCATTGGCGCACAGGACAAAGCGTGTGTGTTCAACAAGGATATTCAGCCAGGCGGCGGCTGGGATCTGTGGCGCAGAATTGCGTCCCAGGATCCATCTTTCGGTCATCCGGATAAGTTCTGCGGCGATCCAGAGAAGACAAACTGGATGGGCGTGACCGTCAATACACTGGATCAGAAGATCATTCCATATATTAAGAACATTACAAAGCGTGATCCATTTACCGGCAAAGTTGTCACCGGCGGCATTGTCACGGTCAAGGATTCTTCCTGGCTGATGAGCTGGACGATCAATCGTCAGCCGCAGTTCAAAGAACAGCCGAAAGATCAGTGCTTAGTGTGGGTCTATGGCCTGTTTACAGATCGCCCAGGCGACTATATCAAGAAGCAGATGAGAGACTGCACCGGCAAGGAGATCTGTGAGGAATGGCTGTATCACTTAGGTGTACCGACAGATCAGATTGAAGATCTGGCTTCCAATTCTGCTAATACAGTGCCTGCGATGATGCCGTTTGTCAGTTCCTTCTTTATGCCGAGAGCTGCTGGGGATCGTCCGAATGTTGTTCCGGATGGTGCGGCAAATTTCGCTTTCTTAGGTCAGTTTGCAGAAACCAAGAGAGATACGATCTTTACCACAGAATATTCGATCCGTACCGGCATGGAAGCGGTATATACGCTGATGAGAGTAGACCGTGGCGTTCCTGAAGTATGGGGAAGCACATATGATGTACGTGATCTGCTGAATGCGACAGTACAGCTGAGAGATGGTCATCCAATTACTGAAATGCAGCTGGGATTTAAAGAAAAGATCGCTGTCAAGGAGGTCCTGAAGAAGATCGAAGGCACAGATCTTGAAAAGCTCCTGAAAGAGTATCACGTTATCTAAGACCAAATAAGCCACAGACCAGATGATCTGTGGTTTTTTAGTTGATTGAAATAGTCAATTTCCGGCGGGATGAGCATAGTTTGTCCATATCAGCATCATAGAACATACGTCTTCATGATATAATAGCGGCATATGGAAAAAGGGAAATTCATAACATTTGAAGGACCGGATGGGAGCGGAAAGACAACGGTATCGAAAGCAGTTTGCGAACGTCTGTCAAAAGAAGGCTACGCGGTCCAGTATACAAGAGAGCCAGGCGGTTCTGATATCGCCGAGCAGATCCGGAAGATCATCCTGGATCCAGCCAATACAGATATGGATGTACGGACGGAAGCATTGCTGTATGCCGCCAGCAGACGTCAGCATCTTATGGATATTGTTCTGCCGGCCTTGAAGTCAGGGAACAATATCATCAGCGATCGTTTTGTGGACAGTTCTTTGGCATATCAAGGATATGGCAGAGAGATCGGCATGGATGAAGTCTATGCCATCAATCAGTTTGCGATTGAGGGACATATGCCGGATAAAACGATCTTTTTGAACATTGATGCAGAAACGGGACTGAAACGGATCAATGCCAACCGTTCCTATCTGGATCGTTTGGATCAGGAGAGCGTTGCTTTTCATCAGCGGGTCCATGAAGGGTATCAGAAGGTCATTGAGAAATATGCGGATCGTATGATCATGATCGATGCTTCAAAAGAAACAGATGAAGTGATCAAGAAGGCATATCTGGCGGTGAAAGGAATCCTGGATGCTTAAGGAACTGCTGCAGGAACAGCAGCCGATCGTTTATAAAGCATTGGAAACAGCGTGCTTGGAAAATGAAGTCTCTTCGGCATATCTTTTCGCAGGTCCCTATGGAACGCCAAAAAGAGAAGCGGCGATTCTCTTAGCAGAGAGTATTTTCTGTGAGAAGGAAGGCTTGGCATGTGAGGAATGCAATACATGCCGCAGGGTGAGAGAGAATGTTTATTCTGATCTGATCATTCTGGATGGCAAGGAAGAACCGATATCCAAAGATATGATCGATGGGATCCAGGAAAAGTTCTCTAAGACAGCATTGGAAAAGAATGGACAGCGTGTCTATATTATCTTAAATGCTGAGAATGCAAGTATTTCGGCACAGAACAGTATGCTTAAATTTCTGGAAGAACCAGGAGCTGGGATCACAGCGATCCTGACAGCAGACAATGAGAGCAGGCTGCTGCCGACCATTCTGTCGCGCTGTACGATCCTGCCGTTTGTGCCGATGAAGCATGAAGGGTATATGAAAATGGCAGAGAATGCCGGCATTCCAAAAGAGGATGCGTATCTGCTCAGCCATGTGGCCAAGAACTTGGATGATATCAATGAGCTGATGATCGAAGAAGAGGATGGCACAAGGACCCCTTCTTCTGCATATGAAAGTGCCTTGGGGATGTTTCAGCAGTATTTGGATCCGCGGCAGAGAAATGATCTGTTAGTGGACTATGAGATATCTTGGAAAAGCAAAGAACGAGATCCTAAGAAGGCAAAGAAAGAGAATATGGTGATCCAAAATGCTTTCTTTGACCTTATGATGATGTATGGACATGATGTGATCCTGCACGGCAGTCAGGGGCCCCAATGGTATCTGCGGGCATTGGCTGAAGCAAAAGGATCACCTAAGATATATGGCAAACTGATCATGATCGCTTCGGAAGAAAAGGACAGAGTCAATAAATACAATGACCTGAATCTTCTGATGGATCAGACTTTCTGCCGATTGGAGGAATTAGACCATGAATCGAGAATTTAATAAAGAAGAACAGACAGAGAACAGACCGAATGAAAAGTACCCTTATTCAGTGGCGGTATGTTTTCGCGGCGCAGGAAAGCCATATTCCTTTGGCACGTATCACACTGATCTGCAGAAGGATGACTGGGTTGTTGTCGAAACAGCCCAGGGCGATGAGATGGGCCAGATCGTAGCAGAGCCTTTGAATATTGAAATGTATGGCCTGCCGATGCCGACCAAGCCGATCATGCGCAAAGCAACACAGAGAGATCATGAAGACTATCAGGAGAACCTGGAAGAAGAAAAGGCTGCTTTTCGTATCTGCTGCGATGAGATCACCGAATTGAAACTGGATATGCATCTGCTGAGCGCACAGTATACGCTGTCGCATGACAAGATCCTGTTCGTTTATATTGCGGAACAGAGAGTTGATTTCCGTGAGCTGCTGAAGCGGCTTGGCACGGCATTGAGATGCCGGATCGAACTTCGTCAGATCGGTGAAAGAGATAAAGCAAAGATGGTCGGCGGCATTGGTATGTGCGGTATGGAATGCTGCTGTACAAGATTCAAGAATCATTTTGATGTCATCAGTATCAACATGGCCAAGAATCAGCTGCTGGCTCTGAATATT
>JAAYWN010000138.1 GCA_012516665.1 Erysipelotrichaceae bacterium | reverse complement strand
TTTTGATACTGCTTCATTCAATTCTGTGTTAATATTTGACATGGGAGATCTCCTTTATAAAGTGTCGCAACTTTATTCTAAAGATAGATCTCCTTTTTTCATAGGAGTACGTTTACACAAGATTATTTAAACACTCTTAAAAACCAAGCATCACATATAAATTTCGCAAAAAAATTATAACATTTATTTGTGAATAATTACTCAAAAAGTTACAAATTGATTTCTATAAATTAAGCTTAAAAGGCTAACATGAAAATAATGAAAAAAGCCGAAAGAATCTCTTTCAGCTTGTTGAATAGTAAACTGGTTTTATTACTTGACATTTCAAAAATGAGGCATTTTTCCTGGCGCATCTCCCCGGCTGATCACTGTTTCATATCCGATCGATCTCATGCGATTGGATATGCATGCAGAACAGAGCGAAGCATCTTCACCGGTACATATTTTATTATTATATAGAAGATATTTTCCGCGTACTGCTTTCGGTGAAAGATTCGGCATGATTACATTGGCACCCGCAAGGATGCCTTTTTCTCTCCCCTTCTGATCTATCGTTCCTAAGGCAGTCGTGGCCGGCAGCAATGCTTTTGGAAACATCAGACGGAGGATCCCGATCATATATAAGCTCAATTCGGAAGAACCAGCAGGTTCATTGCGGAATGGGGTATCATGATGAGGAATAAAAGGCCCTATCCCGATCATATCAGGCTGCAGATCTTTTAAGTAATAAAGATCAGCAACCAGATCTTCTGTCTTCTGACCAGGCGGCTGTATCATCATTCCGGCGCCTACCTGGTAGCCAATCTCTTTCAGATCCTGCAGACATCTCATGCGATTGACCAATGTCTGATCCGCAGGATGAAGTTTTGCATAGAGTGCAGGAGAAGCTGTTTCATGCCGCAGCAGATAGCGATCAGCTCCGGCATCATAATACATCTGATACTGTTCTCTAGTTTTTTCACCGATCGACAGCGTTACAGCAGAATCGGGCATCTCTTTTTTGATTGATCTGATCAGATGGCAGAGCATCTCATCTGTATAGAAAAGATCCTCGCCAGACTGCAGCACAAATGTTCTAAAGCCAAAGTCATGCCCCTGCCTGCAGCATGCAAGAATATCCTCTTCACTTAAGCGATACCGCTGTGCTTTCAGATTGTCTCTGCGGATACCGCAGTACAGACAATTGCTTTTGCAATAGCTTGAGAATTCAACAATGCCACGAATGTAGACGGTATTTCCAAACACCTGTTTCTGCACGAGTCTTGCTTTTTCAAACAAATATTCTGCCGCTTCTTCATCTCGCTGATCAATCAGTTTTCTAAATCCTTCTTTTGAAAGGATGTGTTTCTCGAACAGTTCATCGATCAGTTCTTTTATTTCAGCATTCATACTTCAGACCTTAGAATATGCCGTCTTGACAGTCAGCCCCTGAATATTCCCCAATCTGCCAGTCAGGGCACTGATCGTATCCATTGGTGCATCTAAAGCAACGGATATCAAAGATACAGATTTCTCCCGATAAGGAATCCCCATTCTGCCGATAATAAAAGATCCATATTCATGCAGTACTTGGTTAAGATCATTTGTGCAGCTGCGATCTTCCACGACAATAGCAATCATCGCAATTCTTGTGTCAGTCATTTTCTTCTCCTTTCGGCAGTGAAATATCATTCAGTATCCCATTAAGATAGGCAATAGCAATACCGTAATTCGTCATAGGAACTTTCTTTTCTTTCGCTTGATCAATACGGCTCATCACATATCGCCGATTGAACATGCATCCGCCGCACTGAATGATCAGGTCATACTGTGAAGCATCTGCCGGGAAATCGATGCCGGCCTTAACATCGATCTGCAGATCTTCACCTGCTTTCTTTTTCAGCAGACGGGGTATCTTGACGCGGCCGATATCTTCTTCCATCGGTGCATGCGTGCAGCATTCAGCAATCAGCACTTTTGAAAATGATGTCAGCTGATCAATTGCTTTTGCACTTTCGGTATAATATGCAATATCCCCTTTCAATCCAGCAAACAGAACAGAAAATGAAGTCAGTCTGCTCTCTTTTGGGCAAAGTTCATGGACCTGCCGAAAGGCCTGTGAATCGGTAACGATCAGATCCGGTGCTTTTTTCAGCGAGGCAAGTGCTTTCGGCATGCCGTCCAGTGTCACACAGATAGCAATGCATTCACGATCCAATGCATCGCGTATCGTCTGCACTTCCGGCTGGATCAACCTTCCTTCAGGCGCCTGCGGATCCTGCGGCATGACAAGCATGACAATATCCTGTGCTTTTGCCAGCCCCGCAAGAACAGTGCGTGTCCTCTGTCCGAGGTTCATTGCCTGGATCATTGTATTCTTCAGTTCATCTATGGAAGCTGCATCTTCTGCACTGCAAACGGAAAATGGGATCTGAAATTTCTTCTCCAATTCCGCAATGCGTTCCTGTATCCTTTCATGATCATATAGATCATATTTGCTGAAGACACCGATACAGGGAATCTTTCGGTCTAAGAAATAACGGATCCATTTTTCTTCCAGGCCATCTTCTGCTTCAGTAAATAATACAACTGCAAGATCCGTTTCCTCCGCAGCTCTCCTAGAAGCTGAGATTCTTTGCCTGCCAAGTTCACTTGCATCATCAAAACCTGCCGTATCCAGCAGTGTGCAGGCCCCGATACCATGGATCTCCATGGGCTTTTTCACAACATCTGTTGTTGTTCCTGCAATATCTGATACGATCGCAGCCGGCTGCTTTGTCAGCGCATTGATCAAAGAAGACTTGCCCGCGTTCATGCGTCCAAAGAAACCGATATGGGTTCGGTTTGCGGATGATGCTCCATTTGCAATAGAATTCATCAGTGTATCTCCTCTTCCAGAGACACTGGCAGGATTGATGAATGAATTCTGCCATTGATCTCTTCTTCTATGATCTTTATTTTAACTCCAAATGCCGCTGACATATTCTGTTCATTCAATATCTTTTTCGTCGTGCCGAATATTGATTTTCCATTTTTCATTAAGAGAAGTGTTTTATCCGACACTTCCAGAGCATGTTCAGGATAATGCGTATTGAAGATGACTGAAATGCCATCTTCTTTTGAAAGCTTTTCAATCATCTGAAGGACCAGCAGCTGATTGCGAAAATCAAGTCCTGTCTCCGGTTCATCCATGACAAGCAGCTGCGGCTGAGCGGCTAAGGCCCGCGCAATCAGCACTAACTGAAGCTCTCCGCCGGAGATCTCTGCACAGCTTTTTTCAGCCAATGATATGATGCCCGTTCTGATCATTGCTTTCTGGGCAATCTCTTTGTCTTTGGCATTAGGCATCTGGAATAAATTCAAATAGGGACTTCGGCCAAGCAGTACTGTTTCTTTTACCAAATACGGAAAAGTCTGTGATTTCGCCTGAGGTACATAAGCAGTTTTCTGCCAGAATTCTGTCTGCTTTATCTGAGCAAGATCGCATCCGTCATATGCAGCATGTCCTGATGTGAATTTCAGAAAGCCAAGCATGCATTTTAGCAGCGTTGTTTTGCCGCCGCCATTCGGCCCCAGGATAGAAAGGATCTCACCGGAATTGATCTGCAGCGATACATGGTCAAGAACAGTTTGATTTTCAGCATAAGAGAAGCATCCCTCTTTTACAGAAAAATTCATACTTGGATACCTCCTGTACGGCGCAGAAGAAGAATAAAGACTGGTGCACCGATGATTGCGGTCAGAATAGATACAGGGATCTCGGCATTAGAAATGCACCTAGCAATTGTATCTGTGATCAGCAGAAAGCCTGCACCGAAGACAATGCTTGCCGGCAGAACACGGCGGTTGTCATTTCCAAACAGCATGCGTGAAATATGCGGAATCAATAATCCGACCCAGCCGATAACGCCGCATACAGCAACAATGCTTGCTGTAATTGCAGAAGCACATAGGATGAGAATGCCGCGATTCAGACTGAGATTGATACCCAGTGATCTTGCTTCATCGTTGCTCAGCGACATGGCATTCAGACGATAGCGCAGCAGAAAGAGAACGCCAACGCCGATCAGGATCAATGGTGCGCCAAGCTGCAGAGATTTGAACGTGACCGATGAAAAACTCCCCATCAGCCAAAAAGTGATGACTGGCAGAATATCATTTGGGTCTGCCACATACTTTGTCAAAGTTACTAAAGCACTGAACAGCGAAGAGATCACAAGGCCGGCTAAGATCACCATGATAATGGAGTGAGCATTGCTTGAGGATGCAGTGCGCGTCACTGCAAAAACAAGCAGCACAGCTAATATGCCAAAGAACATAGCACTGAACTGAATACCGGCAGAAGAGAAACCCATCAGGATGCCTAAAGCCGCACCGAAAGATGCTCCATTGGCTGTGCCTAAAGTATCCGGTGTGGCCAATGGATTGGAGAATAAAGATTGGAATGCTGTGCCGGCAGCGGCCAATCCGGTACCTGCAAGCATACTGAAAAGGATCCTAGGAAGACGTACCTGCAGAATGACTTTGGAAGCATTCTGCAAGGTGCTCCCCTTCCCCATAAGGATTGAAATCACTTGATCGACAGGCACCTGATATTGGCCTGCACACAGTGCTAAGACAGCAGCCGCAATCAAGATTGCTGCACTGATGATCATCCATGTTCTAAATGAATTCTTTCTTTTCAAAACAAGCTCCTTTAATTCCATTTTCCTGCTGCACGATTCGGCGTATACATCTTTTCCACCTGTTCATCGCTGAGCTCAACACCATAAAGATTCTTATAGTATTCTTTTACATCAGAAGCAACATCGTAATCCTTGAATATTTCCGGATAGACAGCCTGTGCCAGCCACTCCAATGTCATCGGTGTATCTACTCCCGGTGTATAGGTACGATAGGATCCAAGCGGCATTTTGTATACCCGCTTATCCTGCACTGCTTTGACCGTTGACCAATCATCGCTGCCGACAGCATTGTTATAGAGATCATCCGGAGAAGTAGAGGTGAAATTGGTGATAATGATGACATCCGGATTCCAGGCATATACCTGTTCCATTGAGATGACGGCATTTGAATTATCCGCATTGACATCATGGGCAGCATTTTCTGCACCTACGGCATTGCACCACCATTCGCCAAAGAAAGAAGCCGAGGAGGTGATCATTGTTTTGGTGTCGTATTGGAATAAAAAGAGGACTTTCTGCTTTTCAGAGATACCGGATACTTTCTCTTGAATTTCAGCATATTTCTGGCTGCTGTACTGATCGACAAGATCTTCTCGATCGGAGGCATGACTAGGATAGATCTGATCCAGCAGCTTCATCCATTCATTGTATGTTTTAATACAGTCATAATTCCATTTCGTCGGTGAAACACCAACAGCAGTCAGCCCAGCATTTTCAAGTTTCTCCTGTTCTGATTTATTGCCGGCATTGTAGAAAACAATATCCGGTTCCAAGGCAATCAAAGATTCAATATTGACATCATTGCCATCCATGATATTTGTACTGACATTTAAGATCTCCGGATACAATTCAGAAAGAACACCATTCTTCGCTGCATTCATTGATCCTGGTTCCATTGCAACAATACTGGATGCACTGTCCAAATATATCGTCAGCATGCTTGGCAGTGGCAGAATGCTCAGAATAGCGACCCTTTTTGGATCTGTCGGCACTGTAACAGTGCGGTCTGCGTGATCGGTGATGGTCACCTCGCTTGGCACTTCAGAAGCTGCTGCGGCAGATGCTGATGCAGATGAAGCAGTGCTGTTCGAACACCCTGTGAGCAAGGATATGGACATCAATGCACTTAAGACAATACTTACAGTTTTTTTCATTTTCTTTCCCTCAGTTTTTCTTCAATTTTAAAATCTTTAGAACAGAACACCGGGATCTCATGGCAGTAGATCCGGCCGGAATAACCTATATGCGGTATTTCGTAGAATGCAGTATCTCGGCGATGTACGAGATTTCTGAACAGCGGATCAGCAATTACAAGATCTGCCTGATCTATTTTCTTGATCAGTTCATCTTCGTTAAAACCTTCACTGATATCAGGCCAGCATGCATATGCATGCTGACTGCTTTCTTCAGCTGATGAAGAATGATTGAACGCGGTGGCCATTGATCGTGCATAGATCTCTTCACCTATGATCAGCACATTTCCCTGATCTGTGTTTTCATCATACGCTCTCCGGCTGATACCATCTTTTTCGCTCTTCCCCATCGCCTGCTGTATGCGCTCATTCATGTATGGACCGATAGGCACGCCCTCCACATAGGGAATATGATCAACACCTTCCGTATAGCGTGCAGCAATTCTGCCGCAGGAAGCAGGAAGCACATTGACAGCAGCCGCATTGATCTTCTGCAGATCTTCAAACGAACTGCCCATGGCCGAACATGCATTCATAGAAAAGCCAGAGCTCTGCAGTGAAACATTCATGGCATCTACATGTGCCTGATCGGCAAAATCGATCGGTGTAACACCAAGCAGATTGAACGTATGTTCTTTCTTTGTGATATTCTTTTCAGCAAATCGTCGGATCCATTCGCGTTCTGCCAATCCCACGCCTGAAACATAGCTCTTCAGGCCATCTGTTGGAATGCCAATTGTGGGAATTCCTGTTCTCTCTTCGATCAAATGAGAAACGCCGGTGTAATCAAAAGCAATGACATGAGGAATCGAAGCTCCGCACAGTGCAATGAACCGCGGATGGAGATCCGCCGCTGCTTTGACGACATCTCTGATCAGTACAGAATCATCTCCCAGGACAGCTGTCATTTCATCCAGGCCCGAAACAAACATTAAAGATTTTGAATCATACCAGCGCGGTTCATCATGCGTTGTATATGTGCTGTTGCATCCCGAAGGATCATGCAGGATGGTCATCCCGCCTAATTCATACAGATAGGAACAGACTCCCGATACATCCGCAGTATAAGTCGATGTGAATACATGTGTATGCCAATCGCTCATTTTGCACAGCACCCCCATCCTTTATGCTGGATCAGATGCGGCATATCTGATGATGTTTTATCGGCAGACTCGATCAGCTGGAACAGATGCTGAATGCCAAGATATCCATACATGCCGGCACTCTCGATCATATTGACAAAATGATCTGTATTATTGAAATAGGCTGCTTTCTGGCCAATGCCTATGATCTTTCCGGCATGTTTTCGATCCATGATGCGCATATTCCAATTATCTGCTGAATAGATCTTCAGATCAGGTGCAATTTCCTGCAGTTTTTGAAACACTTCTTCTTTCTCCGTAAATGATTCAATAAAGACAGATTCAACCGCAAAGCCATGACGGATCAGGAACAGAGCTAAGCTCAGCGGTTCATCTACTGCAGTATCATCAATGGAGATAGGTGTTTTGCCAACCTCAGTCAAGACTTCACGAATGCATTGCTCTGTCTGATTTTTTTTGGCCTGCTTTTCTTCTTCTGAAACATGCGCGATATTCAGCTCATCGCATACTTTATCAATATCTGCATCGATCACATCATAGTCATAGCTCATCGCAATGGGAATCCATTTCTGATGCAGACGGATCTCCATATCTTTCCCGGCTAAAGATGAATATTTATGAAATGTCAGATTGCAGCAGCTGTTCTGCATTTCTTTGAAGGCATCATAACTTTCCGCTTCCGCAAGATCGCGGATAGCAATGCCTTGTTTTTTCAGATGGCATGTCATATCGCTGTAGGCCTTCATCGGGAACCAATTGCCAACGTAATTGATCTGTTTGAGATCATGCGGTGCTGGCTGCAGGATACGATAAGTCTGGCGCGTCAAAGATGGCACTGCCGGCGTTTTGCGGCGCATGATTGGATCCATATACGCATCCACAAAATCAATATCCGGGTATTCTTTCCGCAGATTCTGATAGACGCGCTGATAATTGGCTGCCAGGAAATGATGAATGCATGAAATGAAGATCATGATCATTCTAGGCCGCTCAGGAAGTGAAGCAATGATCTTTTCAGTCCCCTGCTGCAGTGTTTCTTCCATCGTTCCTTCCAGAATATTATCCTCACCGACAGTAATGGTCGACAGACGGTCCATGGCATTCATTTCTGCCGTTGTCAGAACAACTCCGCGCAGACAGCTGGTCGGGCAGACGTAGATCTGATGACAGCCAGGGATCTGAGCACCAATATGAACAATATTCCAAATGCCTCTGCATGGTGAAGAATAGGCTAGACCGATATCGGCATTATACTCATATGAAATGTCACTGATCTTTTTGAATTCAGCCATGATCCACCCCATTTCTGATCATGTCAGAAGCCAATGCTCGGATCTGTACCGCATACTCGCAAGAAGGAAACATCTCCATGACTGGACGCATCTGCATTTCTGCTTCCGCAATATGATTATCCCGCGGCAGATCTGCTGCGATCCTGCTGTGAATATCACGGCAGAGCGTTTCGACTTTCGTTTTTTCATCTGGGACATTGCGACGATTCAGTATTACGCCGCCAATATCGGCATAGCCTCTCTGCTTAAAATTATCGACTGCAGTGGCAATATTTGCTGCCGCATAAATAGCCATGTTTTCACCGGATGTAACAATATATACCTGATCAGCATATCCTTGTCTGATCGGCATGGCGAACCCACCGCATACAACATCTCCCAGCACATCATAAACAACAATATCCGGTTTCAGAATGGCAAAGGCAGAACGTTCTTCCAACGCTTCAAAAGCAGCCCCAATGCCTCTTCCGGCACATCCCAAGCCTGGTGTCGGACCGCCGCATTCGCCGCAGATGATGTCATGATAGCCAATGGTGATCAGATCTTTCAGTTCTGCTTTATCACGTTTTTCTCTTAATACATCCAATATCGAAGTTATTTTTTCTCCATGATGAAGATATAGCGTACTGTCAGCTTTTGGGTCGCACCCAATCTGCATGACGCGATATCCCATCTCCGCAAAAGCACAGGATAGAGCACTCGCTGCTGTACTCTTGCCGATGCCGCCTTTTCCATAGATTGCAAAGCGATACATACTGCCTCCCATTCTAATAAAAAATCTCTGCGATCCGCAGAGAAGAACAGGCAAAGTGCTTAAAGCACTTGTACAGTATTCGTCTCTTCCAGTTCAGATTTCTCTTTGCTGTCGGATCATCTGCTGATATCATAACTGATTCTATGCTGGAGTACAATCAAAAAGACTTCCCTAGATAATATATAAAATAAAGCCCTTCTCATATATTGATGAGCATGTATCTTGACATTTGCACAGCAAAGATTCATCATGAACATAGTTCATGTTGAAAGGAGGAATATGAATCCTAAAATAACTTCTGAACAAAAGATCCTGGAAACATGCCGTCAGATCGTTTCTGAAGAAGGAATCCAAGCATTGAACATGCGGCATATCGCAGAGTATCAGGGAATATCGCTCGGGTCGCTGTATCATTACTACCCTTCCAAAGAAGCAATGATGTCAGCTGCTGTAGAAAGTGTTTGGCTGGATATCTTTGCACTGCAGAGACCAATGACATGCAGCGGCAGTTTTTTGTCCTATATCAGATGGCTGTACGATCGGGTAAAAAAAAGCAGGATTGATTATCCGAATTTCTCACTGGCACATTCCATGAGCTTTGCTGCAGCTTCCAAACAGGACGCTAAGAACACAATGAACCGATGCTTTGCCCAGATCAAAGGACGCATGGCTGAGGCATTGGAAAAAGATCGTCAGGTAAAGGCCGAAAGCTTTACCAAAGAATTTACCAAAAAGGATCTGATTGATTTTGTCTTTTCTTCTTTCTTTGCTTCACTGATGGATGAAAAAGTAAACAGCAGGATCCTGCTTCAGGTAATCAAAAAATGCATTTATGAATGAGAAAAGGAGAAATTATGCAGGCAGTATTTGAAACAGCTTTTGATATCGTTTATTTAATTACCGTTATTACATTAGGCATCGTCATGCTGAAGAACAGCAGAGGAAAGAAACAATATATTCTTTTTGGCATCATGGCAGTTGTATTGGGATGCGGTGATGCTTTCCATTTGGTGCCGCGGGCCATTGCTCTCTGCACCACGGGCTTGGCGGATTACACCGTTGCTCTCGGCATTGGAAAATTGATCACTTCTATCACCATGACTATTTTCTATCTGCTTCTCTATTATGTATGGCGCCAGCGCTATCAGATCAAAGAACAGAAGAATATTACATCTATTGTTTGGTTCCTTTCCATCGCTCGGATCATTCTCTGTTTATTCCCGCAGAATGAATGGACAAGTGCAGCTCCATCGCTTGCCTGGGGCATCTATCGGAATATCCCTTTTGCCTTATTAGGCCTAGTGATCGTGATCTTTTTTTACCGCAGTGCAAGACAGAACGCAGATAAGTCATTTGCGAATCTATGGCTGACCATTGTGATCAGCTTTGCATGCTATCTGCCAGTTGTTCTGTTTGCAGAGATCTATCCGCTGGTTGGCATCCTGATGATTCCTAAGACATGCGCGTATGTTTGGACAGTATTGATTGGGTATTTGGCCCTGAAAGGAGAAAACAAATGAAAAAATATTTAAACATTGCGATGATCTATGCAGCTGCCGCAATGATCGGAGGCGTATTCTATCGTGAATTCACAAAATTCTACCAGTATACCGGCGTGACCGCTTTAGGCAAAGTCCATACGCATCTGTTCATTCTTGGCATGATCGTCTTTCTGATTGTTGCTTTGTATGCAAAGAACATGAAGCTTGAAGAACAGAAAACATTCCGCCCATTCATGATCCTTTATAATATAGGACTTGCCGGTATGGCAGTCATGCTGATCGTACGGGGCGTACCGCAGGTCATGGGCACTGCCCTATCCTCTGCTGCAAGTGCTATGATCTCCGGCATTGCCGGCCTTGCTCATATTTGTTTAGGCATTGGCATTGTTCTCTTGATCGTCACTTTCCAAAAGTGTGCAGAGTAAAAGAAAATGTGCCCAGAAATTCTGAGCGCATCTTTTTTTACTTCTTTTCAACAATCTGTTCTCTGAGATCTTTGTAGAAGTCATCCGCTGACATCTGTTTCTGATCCTTCGAGCCGTATCTTCTGACCGTGACACCATTGGAAGATACTTCACCATCCCCGACAACGATCTCCAAAGGGATCTTATTTGTCTGCGCTTCCCTGATCCGATAGCCAAGCTTTTCATTGCGGTCGTCCAAAGATGCTCTGATGCCCATTGCTTTCAATTCATCAACGATCTTTTTGCCATAGGCACTGTGTGCTTCTGGGGAGACAGGAATAACAACAACCTGCTTTGGTGCCAGCCAAAGAGGAAGCTCGCCCTTTGTTTCTTCCAGCAGGAAGGCAATGAAACGATCCAGTGATCCAAGTATTGCTCTGTGGATCACGACCGGTCTCTTCTTCTCACCGTCTTTGTCAACATACTCCAGTTCAAATCTTTCCGGCAGCTGATAATCCAGCTGGATCGTAGACAGAGTGACATCATGACCAAGGGCAGAACGCACCTGTACATCGATCTTCGGTCCATAGAAGGCAGCTTCGCCTTCAGCTTCATAGAACGGTACATCCATTTCCTTCAATACTTCGCGCAGTTCACTTTCGCTCTTCTCCCAGAGCTCATCGTGTCCAAAGTACTTGTCCTTATTATTAGGATCTCTCAATGAAAGACGGAAAGAATAGTTCTTAAAACCGAAATCGCCATATACATCAAGGATCAATTTTGTAACATCCTTTATTTCCGAACCGATCTGATCCGGGCGGCAGAAGATATGTGAATCATTCTGCGTAAAGGCACGTGCTCTTTCAATACCAGTCAAAGCACCGGATGCTTCAAAGCGGAAGTCGTTGGCAACTTCAGCGATCCGCACTGGAAGATCGCGGTAGGAATGCAGCTTTGATTTATACATGATCATATGTTCAGGGCAGTTCATCGGTCTTAAGACATACGCATTGTCTGGATCACGGCGATCCTGCATTGCTGGGAACATATCATCTTTATAATGATCCCAATGTCCCGAGATCTTATAGAGCTTTACGTTGGCAACAGACGGTGTCATGACATGGACATATCCCTGATCCAATTCTTTATTCATGATGTAATCGGAAAGTGCTCTTCTTACGATAAAGCCATTCGGCAGATACATTGGAAGCCCTGCACCTACGGTATCGCTGAACATGAACATCTGCAGATCTTTTCCTAATTTGCGATGGTCTCTTGCTTTAGCGTCTTCCAAATCGGCCAGATGTGCATTCAGTTCTTCTTCGGTCGGAAAGCAGACTCCATAGATCCGCTGCAGTACCTTATTGGCTTTATCTCCCTTCCAATATGCACCGGAATGCTTGATCAGCTTGAAATAGCGGCAGAGCTTTTCATTGTCGACATGAGGCCCGCGGCAGAGGTCGGTATAATCTCCCTGCGTATACATGGAAATATTCGTTCCTTCCGGCATTCTCTGGATCAGATCGATCTTATATTCATCATCCTTGAACTGTTCCAAAGCTTCTTCTTTGGTGATCTCATGACGTACGATCCGCTTTCCATCTTTGGCAATCTTCTTCATTTCTTTTTCAATCTTCGGCAGATCTTCATCGCTGATCGTTGCATCGCCTAAGTCAACATCATAGTAGAATCCTTCTTCTACTACCGGCCCGACCCAGAACTTTGCCTGCGGATACAGATGCTTGATCGCATGTGCCATCATATGGGCACAGCTGTGATTCAGCGTTGCCAATTCTTCATTCTCTTTAAAATTGATCATTCTACAACCCTTTCCGGACGCATATAAAAAGCGTCCCTTCATAAGGACGCTTTCAGCGCGGTACCACCTTGTTTCCGGAATCTCTTCCGACTCTTTACTGTCTTTAACGCAGAACTGCGGTGCCTCTTTCGAGGACTGTTTGCAGGGAGTAATCTGTGTCTGCTTCAGATATCTTTCATCACCGATATCCTCTCTGCATCCGCATCTGACATAGACCATGTCCTGTTCATTACATTTCGTTATTATTATTGACTGAATATGTGCTTTTGTCAAATCAGAATAACGACATCTGATTGCGGTCTGACAGTCCATTCAGTACGCCCATCATATCAAGTTTCTTGATCAGGGTCCCAGAAAGCTGTGTCCTTTTCTCCAAGTCTTCTTTAGAAAGGAACTCCGCCTGCTTGGCTGCCTCCACAATACTGCTGGCCACACCTGCACCTAAGCCGTCAATAACAGTAAACGGCGGGATCAATGCTTTAGCATTGTCAGGATCGATGGTAAATTCATCGGCCAAGCTCTTATAAAGATCGACATTTGATATTTGATAGCCTCTGGCATAGATCTCTTCACAGATCTCCAGCGTATCCAGCAAAGACTTTTCCTTATTCGTTACAGGATTGGCAGAATTTTTGTCCTGAGACCGCATTTCAATATCCTGCATTCTTGCGCGGATTGCTTCAATGCCTTTTACCATCGTTTCAATTTCATAAGCACCGCATCGCAATGTAAGATACTGAATATAGAAATGCATCGGTTCATGCACTTTATACCATGCAATGCGCAATGCCATCATGACATAGGCAACAGCATGCGCTTTCGGGAACATGTACTTGATCTTCTTGCATGAATCAATATACCAATCCGGCACATGATGTGCCTTCATATTCTCTTCCTGATCTTCTCTCAGTCCTCTGCCCTTGCGGACATCTTCCATGGTCTTAAAGGCATCGATCGGTTCCAGTTTCTTTTCCAGAAGATAGGTCATGATATCATCACGGCAAGCAATGGTCTCGCCCAGCGGATGTCCTGCCTGGACCAATGCTTCGGCGTTGCCTGCCCATACATCTGTTCCATGCGACAGGCCTGAGATCATAACAAGTTCCGAAAACTTATGAGGTTTTGTCTCTTCCAATACACGGCGGGTCGTACGGGTACCGAATTCCGGCAGTCCAACTGCTCCGGTCGTCTTTTTATAGATCCTTGGATCGGCATGGAGCGCAGTGTCTTCATAGAACAGCGAAAGCGTCTCCGGATCATTCATCGGAATGTCCAGCGGCTTTACATCTGCGATCCTCTGCAGCATGCGCATCGCCGTCGGATCGACATGTCCTAAGATATCGAACTTCAGAACGTTATCATGAATATCATGGAAGTCGTAATGTGTTGTCTTCCAAGTCGAAGTCGGATCATTGGCAGGAAACTGCACCGGTGTGAAATCTTCTGCTTCATAGCCATCCGGAATAATGATAATGCCGCCTGGATGCTGGCCTGTTGTACGCTTGACATCTGTGCATCCTTTTGCCAGATAGTCTTTCATCGGGCGGCGCATATCCTCGATCCCCATCTTCTCGCAATAGCCGGATACATAGCCATATGCCGTCTTATCGGCGACACCGCCTATGGTGCCAGCACGGAAGGCATGAGTCTCACCAAAGACTTCTTTAATGAACTGATGTGCACGCCATTGGTATTCATTTGAAAAATTCAGATCGATATCAGGGACTTTATCTGCGTTGAAGCCTAAGAAAGTCTGGAATGGAATATTCTGTCCGTTGCCATGCATTACTGTGCCGCATTTAGGACATTTTTTATCCGGCAGATCAAACCCAGATTTCACTTCCGGATCATCGATCCATTCGCTGTAGTGGCAATGCGGGCATAAATAATGCGGCTTCAATGGATTGACTTCGGTGATACCTGACATCGTTGCCGTAAAGGAAGAACCAACCGATCCTCTGGATCCAACCAAGTATCCATCTTCATTTGATTTCTTGACCAGCAGATGAGCAATGTAGTAATGCACATCATAGCCATGCTTGATGATATTGTTGAGCTCCATATTCAGACGATCAGTAACGATGGCGGGAATGGCTCCTTCAAACTCATACATATCCTTGGCTGTCTTATTGCAGATGGCCCGCAGTTTCTTATCAGAATCAGGGATATGCGGCGGGAATGTTCCGGCCGGGACCGGCCGTACTGTATCCAATTTTTTAAACAGTTCGATGGTATTCGTGATTGTGATCCGATCGATCAATTCCGGATCCTCCAGCCAGGCGAACTCCTGCTTCATTTCATTTGTTGTCCGCAGATGCTGATCTGGATTCGGTGTTTTGCGCCGCAGCATATCATCACGGATATACAGAGGATGCGTTACACCTCCGACGCCCTGCGACATGATATAGATATCACGGAAGATCTTCTGATCCTTGGTCAGATAGTGAGCATCACTGTCCGCAATGATTGGAATATGCAAATGCTCTGCCATAGCGATGATACGTTTCTGCACATCTTTGACCCGATTCATGGAAGGAACGCTGCCCAAAGCAACAAAAGTCGTGTAATTAGCCAAAGGCTGAAGCTCAATATAATCGTAGAACTTCATGCACGCTTCCAGCCGTGCGTCATCACCATTGCATGCAAGTTCCCATACTTCGCTGTTCTGGCAGGCTGAACCAAGCAGAAGATTGCGGCGATATTTCTGCAGAGTACTTATTAAGATCCGTGCTTCGGCCGCCACATCCGTCCCTTCTTTGCCGGCATTCTTGCCCATGACCGCCAATGTTCTGGTATTCGATTCCGAGACAAGCCGATACAGATCGCGGATGCCATCCTGATTCTTGGCTACCACACAGATATGGGAATGTCTGATCTTTTTATATACTTCAAAATCCTGTGTCTTTTCCTGCAGATCTTTGATCGTTCGGCAGCCAAATTTATCTTTAGCATCTTTCAGCAGACAGAGGAATACACCCGCCAGCGATTCTGCATCATAATCAGCACGATGCGCAACTTCTTCATCATAGGCAACATGATAATTCCTGGCAACATTGCCTAAACGATATGCTCTTCTCTCTCTTAAGATTGCCCGCGAAAGATCCAAGGTATCAATGACACAGTTGGTCATTGGCTTACGGCCAATCCGCCGCAGTTCTTCATTCAGAAAATGATAATCAAAGGTCGCATTATGCGCAACGATCGTATCATTGCCGATCCAATCTAGGATCTGATCGATGCATTCAGAAAATGGCTTGGCATCCTTGACCATGGCATTGGTAATATTTGTCTTATTCGTAATGACCGCCGGAATGTCGAACGGCGGTTTGATAAACATTTGCAGATGATCTACGACCGTCTGATCTTTCAGCTTTACGGCGCCAAATTCAATGATTGAATCATAAAAGCAGCTCAGCCCTGTTGTTTCCAAGTCAAAAGATACATATTCTTCGTCATCAATATTTTTATCAATCATATTGCGGACAATCAGAAGCCGATCGTCCACCATATTCATCTCACAGCCAAGACCGACTTTGAAAGGATGCTCCGGATCTTTCTTTTTGCATGCTTCGCCGGTGTTGAAAGCTTTTACCAAAGACTGCACATCTGCGTGATCCGTAATAACAATGCCTGGCAGGCCAAGATCAAAAGCTGTATTTACTACTTCTATTGGCGAGCAGATGCCATCCATTTCTGACATATTGGTATGCATATGCCATTCCACTCTCTTTACAGGAGCGTCATCCGTTATTTTTTTCTTCTCGACTTTTTCAATGCGATCCGGCTGGCATACCAATTCTTTTGAATAGGAATCATACGCGATCCGGCCGAAGACAGTGACTCTATCTCCTTCATTGATACTGGCCAGATCTTCTCTGGTCGTGCCTCTTCCTTCAAAGCGCTTGATCACGATCGCATCTGTACCATCATAAACAGACAGATTCTGAATGATCGTCTGCTTTTTTGTTTCAATCTCTTCTTTGGCAAATACATCGGCGGTGAACTTCACGCCATAGATATCGCCCGTCACTTCATGAAGTGCGATCTCGGTATAATCAGAATCTTTTTTTGCTCGGTAGCTGCTCTTGCGCTGATAAGAATTGAAGACAGGTTTTTCTTCCGGAGCCTCCGGCAGGATCTCCATCGCAACTTTCTTGATATCCGGATGCTCAGGCTTCATCATGGAGCACGTCACATGGATTCCTTTGATCCCAATCTGATCCAAATAGTCGGAAATATCTTCCGTATAGGCATCTGCTCTTTCACGGGCTTCCTGATTGCTGAATATAAAAACGAGAGAATTCTTTTTCTCTTCATATATAAAATTCGTATCTGCAATGCTCTGATATTCTGCTTTGCATTGACAGAGATCATCAAAGTACTGTTTCAGTTCTGCATTGGAGATGCCATCATGGTCGCAGTCAAGATGGATCATCACTGCGGAACCTGTCATGTCATGAAGACGTTCCTGAAGCTCATGATAGCTGTGAAATGAAAGAGGACCATCGTTATGAAGCGCTATCTCAATGCGATTCTCCTGACGAAAAAAACGGACAGCTTCAAGATCAGTATCCTTCAGCTCCGCAATTCCTTCACTTAGTTTTCCTTCTGCAAATTTACTTAATTTTCTGTTCATTTCTGCCTCTTGCAGACTCATTTTATCATAAAAGTAAATAAGCTTAAGTCTTGACAAACAAAAGCAGTGATTTAAAAAAACCTGTTCATTCTCTGAACAGGCAGATCAAGTTACTTTAAAAATCCTTTTAATAAGCTCTTAGCAGAGCGAATGCCGATATTGATCAGTTCATTCTCTGCCCTATTCTGAAGCTTTTTAGCTATTCTGGCCGTTTCTTTAGATAGCTTTTCTGCAGATTTTATCTGGGCTTTCTGTTCAGCTTCTGCTTTTTTTTCGGCCAGCTTATGTTCCAGTGCGGCCTGTTTTTCTTCCGCCTTGAGCGCATCTTCATTCTGTTTCACATCTTCCATCTTTTCATAAGCTGATTCAGGGTCGATGTCATTCATGTATTTTGCATGCAGCGGATCATTCTGCACGATCTGCTGGATATCAGCACTGTCTGCTGGGCTCATGGAAGACATCGGCGGCAGGATCTTGGTTTCTTCAGCAATGGTCGGAGCACCTTCTTTATCAAGCACGCTGACTAAAGCATGACCGGTCTTCATGTTCGTGATCACTTCATCAGTTTTAAATTTTGGATTTGGCCGGAAAGAATCTGCTGCCGTTTTCACCGCTTTTGCTTCAGCTGGTGTATAAGCACGCAGAGCATGCTGGATCTTATTGCTCAGCTGTCCAAGCACTTCTTCCGGAATATCATTCGGTGATTGGGTGCAGAAGAAAATTCCAACGCCCTTGGAACGGATCAGTTTCACGATCTGCTTGATCTTATCCATCAAAGCAGGCGACGCATTGTCAAAAAGGATATGTGCTTCATCAAAGAAGAAAACGATCTTTGGTTTTTCAGCATCGCCCACTTCCGGCAGATTGGTATCCAGCAGATCAAGGATCCACATCAGCAAGGTTGAATACAGCATCGGATGTCGATACAGTTCTGCACACTCAAGAATATTCATCACACCTTCCTGATGCTCACATTTGATCAGATCATTGATATCCAAGCCTGGCAAGCCGAACAAAGAAGCTCCGCCCTGCTGTTCCAATTCAAGCAGCGTACGCTGGATTGCACCGACTGACTGCTTTGATACATTTCCATATTTGCCTGACAGCTCAGAAGCATGTTCGCTGACATACTGCGTCATTGCCTGCAGATCTTTTAAATCAATAATATCAAGCTGCATATCTTCGGCTGCTCTGAAAATGATCTGAAGCACGCCCTCTTGAGTATCTGAAAGACCTAAGATCTGGGAAAGAAGCACAGGATCCATCTCCTGCATAACAGCTCGCATAGGCAAGCCATTCTTTCGATAGACATCGAAAAATCGTACAGGAAAACTCCTGGTCCTGAAATCCTTGATGCCCATGGAATCTAAGCGTTCCTGAATTGCTGTCTGATCGCCGGCTTTGATCATACCGGTCAGATCTCCTTTGACATCAGCAATAAATGTCGATATGCCATCTTCACAGAGGGATTCCGCAATCACTTTCAGCGTGACTGTTTTTCCTGTGCCGGAGGCACCGGCAATCAGACCATGGCGATTCATCATGGCAGGGATCATCGATACTTCTGCGTCGTCGCTTTTTCCTAACAGTATCATCGTATCTTTCAGCATTGTCGGTCTTCTTTCTCAGGCAATCCTTGTGCCGCCGATATTTCTGATTCTCAGGATATAGCAGCATCCTTTGCCAAACGCATTTTCCAATGTTGCGATATATTTCTGCACTGTTTGTTTCTTTACAAATGCCTGGATCGTACCGGCAAAGCCGCCGCCATGGACACGATAAGCGCCATTTTCGCCAATCACCGCTTCACTGAGGGCCAAAGCAACCGCGATAGGCTGCTTTCTTGTCTCTCCAGGGACATTGATGTTCTGCAGATACATATAGCTGGAATGTCCGCTTTCTCTGACAAGCTTTAGAAATTCACTAATATCTTTATCTTTTAAAGCCGCCGCTTCAGCCTTGGCTCTTCTCGTTTCATTTACATAATGATAGCTGCGCAGAAAAGCGCGGTCACCGCAGGTCTCACGTATCTCTTTGACATGGCTGATCAGTTCTTCAGCTGACGTCTGCCCCAGCACTTTTTTGCCTAGTACTGAAGCAACCTGCTTCATTTCTGTCGGGATCAGACCGTATTCATCGCTCAGATCCGCATGCGAAGCCTTAACATCAGTCAGCACAAGTGCATATCCGTAATCTGCAGGATCGAAAGGAACTTTCTCTACCGCTGGATTTTCCGGATCAGCAAAATCGATTGCCGCAAACGAGCCGACCGAACATGCCATCTGATCCAGCAGTCCGCTTGGCTTCATAAAATATTCATTTTCAGCATACTGGCCGATCTTTGCAATTTCCGGAGCAGATACTTTGTCCGCATTATAAAGATTGTTCTGGATCGTTCCAATCAGCACCTCAAAAGCCGCGCTGCTGGACATGCCGCCGCCAGCGATCACGTCGCTCTGGGCAAAAGCTTCAAAGCCTCCGCAGTGATATCCGCGCTTGACCAATCCAGCCGCGACTCCGCGGATCAATGCTTCGGTAGTGTTCTTTTCTTTTTTGTGAATTGTCAGATCATGAAGATCGACCGGATCAACTTCAAAACCTTTGGCATTGTATCTTACAATAGCGTCTTCCGTAGGTATCACAGCCGCAATGCAGTCCAGATTCAATGAGGCCGCTAAGACACTGCCAAGCTGATGATCGGTATGATTTCCGCCGACTTCTGTTCTCCCTGGGGCTGAAAAGATCATTGCTTCCTTATCGCCATACAGTTTTAAAGCATTTGTCAAAAGATCGCTGTATCTTTTTCTCTGAGCTGGTATTTCTTCTTTCCCATACAGTTCCTGAAACTTCTGATCCAAATTTCCATTCTTGATGCATTCTGACAATTCTGAGATCTTCATAGCAATTATTCTCCTTTATTATTTTGCCATTTTCTCAAATGCACTTTTTGCCGCATTCTGTTCTGCCTGCTTTTTCGAAGAACCTTCACCAGTGCCAAGGATCAGACCATCTACGATTACATTCATCACGAAAGTCGGAGAATTTGCCTGGCCTCTTTCGGAGACAAGTTCATATCTGACAGTTCTTCTTGAATCTGACTGTACATATTCCTGCAGCTTCGTTTTATAGTCATGGATAATACCGACATCCTCAGGCGAAGCTAAACGCGGCGTAATGCACTCGCTGAGAATATTATCTATCGGCTTCATTCCCTGATCCAAGAAAAGTGCTCCCAAAAAAGCTTCAAAGCTGTCTGCCATGATGGCATCCTTATTTCTGCCTCCGCTTTTTTCTTCCCCATCGCCAAGCAGTAAAAAATCATTCAAATGAAGCTGTCTGCTGTAGATGGCAAGAGCTTTTTCACATACTAACTGTGCTCTTAAGCGGGTCATCTGCCCTTCAGCAAGTCCCAAAGGAAATATGGCATTTGAGCTCCACAGCTGCAGAACAGCATCTCCCATAAATTCAAGACGTTCATTATCATTTCTTCCTTTATGCTCATGCGCATATGAGGAATGCATAAATGCCTGATGGATCATATCCTTATTCTTCACCGTGATTCCGCGGTTTTTTAACCAATCAACAATATCCACAATCAATCCTCCTAATCAACATATGCGGATTCTTTTTCATTCCGCATTCGTACCCATTCTAAAACAGCAGCGTATGCTGGATCCTCTGGATCGCGCATCATGATTTCAGCATCAGCTCTTGCCGCATTTATCATTCCTGTATCTTCAATGATATTGCCTAAAATAAAGTCCGGCACCCCGCTCTGTCTAGTCCCTAGTATATCACCAGGACCGCGCAGCCGTAAATCTTCATAACTGATTTCAAAGCCATTATTGCTGCGGACCAGGACATTCAGTCTTTCCTGGACCGAGGCTTCTCGTGAACTGCTGAGCAGCCAGCATCTTCCCTGCTCCGTTCCACGCTGGATCCTTCCGCGCAGCTGATGCAGCTGCGAAAGACCAAAGCGATCTGCATCATAGATGATCATGCCAGTTGCATTGACAACATTCATTCCTACTTCCACGACAGTGGTAGAAACAAGTACCTGGATCTGATCTGCGGCGAAGGCATTCATGACGTCCTGCTTCTCATCGCTGCTCATTCTGCCATGCAGAAGAGCGACCCTGTATTTAGAAAACAATTTCTGGAGACTGGCACACGTATCCTGCACATTGCGTGCATCATATTCTTCATTATCTTCGACCGCCGCACAGATCACATAAAGCTGATGTCCCTTTCTCAGCAGGTCCTGCACATCCCCCAGAACACTTCGGAAACTGTTCTCATGAATATACTGCGTGATAGGCTCTTTTCTTCCTGACGGCATCGTTTCAATGGTTGAAATGTCCATATCCCCGAATAATGTTGAAGCAAGAGTGCGCGGGATCGGAGTAGCGCTCATCAGCAGAAAATCGGCCTGATTTCCTTTCTGTTTCAGTGCTCTTCTCTGATCAACGCCAAAGCGCTGCTGTTCATCTGCGACAACCAATCCTAGATCATGGAACTTTACTGTCTCCTGCAGGATCGCATGCGTACCGACAGTGATATCGACTGTTCCTTCTGCAATCTCTTTTAATATCTGAGATTTTTCATCCATTGGCATACCGCTGTACAATACTGCCGTTCTGATCCCATAGCGATCCAGCAGATCATGAAGACTGCGGGCATGCTGCAGAGCTAGGATCTCAGTCGGCGCAAGCAGTGCACCCTGGAAGCCTGCACTTTGGCACGCTGCCAATGCAATGGCTGCTACTATGGTCTTGCCGCATCCGACATCGCCCTGCAGAAGCCTGTACATCGACTTTGTACTGCCAAGATCTTTCAGGATATCATCCAATGCCTTCTTCTGATCCGCCGTCAATTCATAAGGCAGACCGGCAATCATCTGAGCAATTCTTTTTTCATCATAAAGACGGGGCTGTTTATAAATGCCATTTCCCTTTTCATTTTTCAGCTGAGCAACAGCTGTAAAGAATTTAAGGAACTCTTCATATTTCAAAGTTCGGTAAGCTGATGATATGTCATTCTGTGTCTCAGGAAAATGTACTCTTTTCAATGCTTCAGCTTTGTGCAGGAGTTTATACTTGCGAATGAACTGATCTGGGATGATGTCATTGATCTCATTCTGCAGCTCTTCATATACTCTGCTGATACAATCACGAATGGTACGCTGCTGTATACCCTGCTTTGTACTGTAAACAGGCGTGATCGCCGGATGATCTTTCAAAGCATGCATGTCATAGCTGATGGCCGTAACTCTGGAGCCCCCTTGATAGATTCCCTGAATGGTAATGATCTGCTGCAGTGAAAGATTTTTTGCCCAAGGACGATTGAAGATAGTGATCTTCAATACGCGATCGCTGCTCTGTACATCAAAACTGCTCGATGTCATGCGCCCATGGCGCCATGTCTTCACAGCGCTGATGACTTCTGCTTCAAATGTTACCTTTTCTTTCGGCTGCCATTGTTCAAACGGTCTGACCGCAAGCGTGTCATAGCGCATAGGATAATAGGACAGAAGTTCTTCAGCTGTATGCAGATTCAGACGAGACAGTGCTTCGATTCTTTTTGGGGTCATATGAAGACGCTTGTCATTCAATTCCATAGCTTCATTATACCATCGAAAAAGACGGGTCTCCCCGTCTTTTGTATCAGTATGGATACATCAGAATAGCAGTTACTTTGCTGAAGGATCTTTAAACGAAATTTCAGTTGCACCAGTCTTTGCATCTGCAGCGATCAGATAGATCGGAGCTGTTTCATAAGACAGTGTAGTAAACTTTCCTGTGTAGCCGGATGCTGTTGTAAATTCAATTGTAAATGTGCCAAGCTTGCCATCAGCTGAGATCAATCCAGCAGGGACCGCATCCAATGTGATCACTGTCTGGCCATCTGCCTTAGCAGCTTCGCCAACACGATTCTCGCCCTTATCAGAAGAACCTGTAGGGTACAGATATAAGGACTTGACTTCTTCACCGGTAGAATTCTTTACCGTATATGTTGCAGGATTTGCACCGAACTTAATAGCAGTTGCACCTGTCTTGGCATCTTCTGCAATTAGTGTGATCGGAGCTGTTTCAATGCTCAGAGTTGTAAATGTGCCAGTATAGCCGCCTTTTGTGGTGAATTCCAGAGTCAGCTTTGTTGAAGAAGCTTTGTCACCAGCATCATATGTTGCATAGGCAGCATGTGCATTTGACAGTCCCTTTTCACCTGCAAGATTTGTGCCCTTATCCGTTGCATCTGTCGGATACAGGTATAATCCTGTGACGGAATCATTTGTTGCATTGTAGATGGTGTACTCACCTACCGTTGCCGCTGCACTTGCAGAAGCAGATGCTGCAGCTGTTGAAGCAGCAGCTGTTGAGCTTGCTGAAGCAGAATTGCTGCTTGAGCAGGCAGCCAGAGTCAATGCCATTAAGGCAGCTGTTCCAGCCGTTAACATTTTTTTCATTGTTTTTCTCTCCTTATTGTAAATTCATGAATTGATACATAAGATTCCATACTGATGGCGTGCAATTCTGCATGCATTATCATCATGCAGGAAAGAAGAAATCATGTCAATTGATTTGCTCAGACATTACTCAATAATGCCAAAAGAGTAAAGAGGCTTCACCCAATCAAGCAGGATCTGCTCATTGACGCTGATCTTTCCGACAAGATTGTATTCATTGGAAACTTCCATCTCTTGCAATACGATCCAAACTTCGCCGCGATAATGCTCCAAATTATCATTGACAATCAGAATATCACCGCGATGTGCTGCAAAGCCAGTATCACAGCGAGCTGGAATAGACTTTCCGGCAAAAACGACGCGCGGCCAGGATGAACGGATGATCCATTCATTGGCATCATCTCTGCTTTGATGTTTATCCCAATATAAGATTGCCTTTTCTGTATCGCTTAGATCAGGAATGATATCCGCCTTGATATTGATCTTCGAAAGATCAGCGGAAGCCATTTCGGTCAGTTCTTCGTCAGAAGCAAAACAATTGCCGACCATGATATCCTGGCAGAGATTTATGGCATTCAGATGACGCACCTGCAGATCGATCGGCAGATCACGATGCATTTCCAAGGTAGGAAGTCCATCATACACTGGCCAAGGTCCAAAAGTATCCTTCTGCTGCGAAGTCACAAAGGAAGCTACTCTCATTCTTTCTTTCTGATACTGCGATGTCAGTTCAATATATCTCTGCAGGCCCATGCCTGTATGTCTCTGCGGAAAAAAATTTGAGCACATGCACATATTCTCACGATCTGCACCGCATCTGACCAATGTATCAATGGAAATCGTGCCCGATGCATTGTATTCAATTTTAATGCCATAAGGATTGTGGGTAATTGCCGCATCTGCCGGCCCACCAAAATTGCCATCCAGACGAATGATATCCAGTCCCATTTCATGGAACAGGGAAAGATCATACGGGGTTGCACCGATATGTTCAAAGACCTGAGGGTTCGTATCTGCAGATACCGTCAGACCAGCTTCATGGGCAACAGAGCAGAATTCTTTAAAATTCTTTACAAGCTCTTCTTTGCTTTCTTTTACGGAAAGAAAGCACGTAAAAACACGGTGAAATCCCAAGCTCCCGGCCTTTCGCATATAAGCATATGCTTTCTCTTTTGTCGTGTGTTCAGGATAAACGGAAATGCCTAATTGTTTCATAGTTCAGATCCCTCTCTTTTCTCTATCATACCTTATAAAAGAAAAGAGCGCTACCTGCGCTCCTTTAAATCTATGCTTATTCTACACCGATGAAGAAACTGTACACTGGCTGTCCGCCATCCTGCAGATCTACATCTACTTCAAAGCTGTCTTCGGTAAATTTCTTGATCTCTTCTGACTCTTCATTCGTAGCCTCAGAGCCTTTAATGATCGTTACAATTTCAGAATCATCATCGCACATTGTTGTGATCAGCTGCTTCGTTGCATCTACTTTATCTTTTGATGTATAAACAATCTCTTTGCCGCAGATAGCCATAAAATCACCGCTGTGGATCTCTTTGCCATCGACCGTTGTGTCCTTTACTGCATATGTGATCGATCCTGTTTTGACGTGAGAAATGGCATCCTTCATCGCTGCGGTATTTGTCTCTGCATCTTCATCAGGATTGAAATTGATGCAAGCGCTCAGTCCTTCCGGTACAGACTTTGTCGGCAGGACAATGACATCTTTGCCTTCCGTCACAGACGCTGCCTGATTGGCTGCCATGATGATATTTACATTATTCGGCAGAATATAGATATGCTTAGCATTGACTTTTTTGATTGCCGAAACAATATCTTCCGTCGAAGGATTCATCGTCTGTCCGCCGGAAACAACAACATCTGCACGATAGTCTGTGAACAGTTTCTTCAGCCCATCACCAGCCGCAACAGCGATCAGACCATATTCTTTTGCTTCAGCAGGCTGCTGAACTTCATCTTCATCAATGATCGAATCATTCATATCATCCTGTACTGACTCGATCTGGACCTTCCGGAAACTTCCATATCTTTCGGCAAGCATCAGCACTTCGCCAGGTGTCATTGTATTGACCCTTACCTTGATCGTCTTCTCATCCGCAAGCAGCGTCAGTTTATTGCCAAGCTGCTCCAATGATTTGCGGAAACGATCTTCATTGAAACCATGGGCATGTTTCTCATCAAAGTCCAGAATGAACTCTGTGCGATATCCTGATGCATGTTCATTCTTTGTTTCTGAGCTCTTCTCTGCTTCTTCAGCACTTGTGATCGGATTGCCATCCAGGAAGGCTTTAAAACCTTCAAAGATAATGACCAGTCCTGCACCGCCGGAGTCGACAACGTGAGCTTCCTTCAATACCGGCAGAAGTTCAGGCGTACGATCCAAAGAAGCCTTTGCCTCCTTACAGAGCATTTCCATAAAGCTTTCAATAGAAACATCTGCATTCTTCTCAAGATACAGACTGCATGTTTCTGAAGCTTCACGGATGACCGTCAGGATTGTTCCCTCGACCGGTCTCATGACTGCTTTATATGCAAGTTTTGAACCATTCAGCAGAGCATCTGCATACTCTTTGACGGTCAATTCTTCTTTATCCCCAATATATTGATAAAAACCGCGGAAGATCTGAGACAGGATCACGCCAGAATTTCCTCTGGCTCCCATGAGAAGTCCTCTGCTGAGCGTTTTTGCCACAACAGGAAGTGAATCACTGCCGCTGTTATGGACCTCATTGATGCCGTTTGTAAACGTCAGAGACATATTCGTTCCTGTATCGCCATCCGGTACTGGGAACACATTCAGCGCATCAACATCTTTTCTGCGTCCATTCAGATTATTGCAGCCGCTTTCCAGCATGCCCTTAAAAACTTTACCATCGATCTTATCCATCTTAGACTCCCCTTTATTTATCCAATTACACGGACGCCCTGGACGAATACATTCACGGACGCAATCTCTTGAGACAAAGTCTTCTCAAGCATATATTTGACTTTCTTCTGTGCTTCCTGCACAACTTCAGAGATCTTCACTCCAAAGCTCACAATAATGTACAGATCAATTTCCAATCCATTCGGCGTATCGCGCACAACAACTCCCTTTGCGTAATTGTCTTTTTTCAGCAGTTCGGCCCATCCATCGCGCAGCACTTGTGTACTGGACATACCGACAACACCATAGCATTCTGTAATGACGCCGCCTGCCAAACTTGCGATTGCTTCCTGTGAAACAGAAATACTGCCATAATTTGTTTTCTTTTCAACTGTCATAAGATAACTCCTTACAATTATCAATTATATCAAATTTCACTGATGATACCAATAAGAAGCAGCTAGCTCAATTATTATCGTAAGTCCCCTTTTCCCCACTTTTATCATTGAAAGTCCCTGATTATGATATAAGGACAGGGATGTGCTGCCTATGTGTGGAGAAAAGGAGGAATATTATGACAGGCAGAACATATAAACAGATATGTAAAGAAGAACGTATTTCTATTGAAACTGATCTCAATA
>JAAYWN010000211.1 GCA_012516665.1 Erysipelotrichaceae bacterium | reverse complement strand
TATGCAATGATATTCTTATTGCTTCGAGAATACATCATCCAGAAATGATCTCTTAAATCTATTTCGCTTGTGAATCGCATGACCGTCCCTCTTCTTTCTTATTTGATGATTGGATAAAGTCATAGCTGCAGCTGCCTGTTTTTTTCTTCTCTTTATCCAGTTTCTTTTTTGCATCAATCTCCTGTTTCAGTCTTTCATGCCTTGCATTCATTTCTTCTACTCTGCGCCTCTGGTCATCCTTCGCATGATCTTCCGGCTGATGTGGCTTACCATCATCAACTTCCCTCTTAGCTTTTGATAATTGCTGACCATATTTAGTCAGATTGTAATAATCATCGGTAATAGAATATGCAATTGGTCTAGGCAGCTCTCTTGCATCAAGAACATCTTCCTTCGGTGCTGGAGTATAGAATGGATACTTATCATATCCATTGAGTCTTGTAATTACCGGCATGACTCTCTGCCTAATAATTGCAACTTCACCAATAGAAAGCGTTGCCAGGCGATCCGTTGAAATCAGAGGAATTTTTTCCATATTTGATTTATCTCTATTCCATTTCAGCGTAAATCCAGCCCTTTCTGATACTTCTTTTAAAGTGTCCGGATCACCGCCCAAGACATAAACAAGGTTCATCACATTGTTTTTAATTGCCTTTGCTATATCTCTGCCATATGTATGATCGATCTGTGAGAAATCCTGTATAACCATTGTCATCACAACACCTTTGGAACGTCCTGCAGACAACAACTTATCCACATCAACCAATGCTGGTGATATGCCAAATTCATCCCAAATGATTCTGACTGGAATTGGAAGTCTTAAATTACTTTCTTCACGGCTGGTCTTAACAATTTCTTCATACAATTGCTTCATGAAAACAGTCAAGAATTCATAGTAGGTTGACTTATCGTCCTGGACTTCCAGGAAAACAGCAGTCTTTTTTGTGCCAATATCCTGAAAGTTAAAACTTGTTGAGGAAGTCATCTTCAAGATTTTATTATTTAACGTACCTATCTTTATCTTTGTTGAGAATTCAGACATAATTGAACCCATAGTATCTTCTGGTGCCGATACAAATGAAGCCAATCTATCAACTGATTCATCCGTTTTTGCAAGACGGAAATTATCTAAATAGAATTTAAGCAGCGGTTTCTTTCCTTCGTTTAGATCCGTCATAACTTCTTCTTTTCCATCCATGATCAGCATTTTAATGTTCTTGAAATTAATCTGATCATCCGACAGTCGGCATAATTCCCCATTTTCATTTAGATATTCTTGTTCTAAAAGAAAAAGGACACCGCCTTCAATCAGTGTCTGCGACATCTGCCACCAATAGGGATCCTTTGCCTGTGGTTCATATGCCAGTGTATATGCAATATCCGTTAAGGACTGCAGTGCCTCGGAATAATCTGGATGAATATCAATATTCTCTGCCAATGCCTCTACTTCCACAATATGCTGCAGCTCGTTATGATACTCTTTAGCTTTATATTGAGATGCCAGGATCTGCTGCATCTTCTGCTGCTGGATCTTCTTATCGGTAATCAGTTTCAATTCAGTAATAGCAGACTGCAGCTTGGCTTCTTCCTGGAAAAGTTCCTTTTTCTTGGCAATATACTTTTTATAGATCACAGTGTCCTTAATGCGTTCTTCATTTTCCTTTTGAACTTTGCGGTATTGCTTAATTGCTAATCCAAACGGATTCCACTGATCGCCTTTCTCAGGATCAATGAAATTGATCACAATCATATTGTAACCATCTCTATCAAGCAGCGCTTTGTGCTTCTTTATCTGCTCACCTTTTAGATCAGCAATTACCATACTTTCTCCGCACATTCTTGCAAACTCAATCATTGGATCAATTACTGACCATGTTTTGCCTGAATTTGATGTTCCTATGACTAATGTATGGGAATCCTGAGGATCTACCCATACCATGTGCTTTTTCGTCAATACAGGAATACCTGATCTCCAATAAGTGCTTTGATGATCGATTGACCAAGTTTTTAATGTATTCAGTTTCTTACTGTCAGGCTTTTTTAGGTGCCACAGGATATTGTTATAAATCTTTTTCCAGTGATCAAATACCTGATCTGAATAGTCTCTGATATGTTTGTTGCCTATGCCTAAATATTCAGCAGCACAGAAGAGATCTATTGCCAACAGCATATAGATGATCTCTATTACTGTTCCATCAGCCAATTTAAAACCTGATTCAGCATATAAGATCAGCTGAGCCATTCCAAGGAAAATAATAATGGCAGTTAATACTATTGTTCCAATTATCAACATCTTTCCTATAGCAATTTCAGCGTGGTTGAATAGTTTATGATTCAACCTGCCATCGGCAGTAAATTGAAGTCGCTGAAGTCCTTTTTTAACTTCATGGCGTGTCGGTGTATGTTTGTAATTCAACTTTTCTTCTGTCGTCATTTCACGCTCTGCTTTTCGCTTGGCAGCATCCTTTGGATCAGGGACAAACAGACGCAGTACCAACATTATGACAACGATCAAGCAGATCATAGACACCAGTTTAAAATAGGCATCATTCCCCTGCCAGAACATGACACTTGGATCAAGAACAAATTTGAATTGAGCTTGATATGCCGGAATGTCATAATGGAACGAAAGAAAATACGCAAACTGCATGGCTATCAGATACACGCAGACAATCCATCCAAAAATAGCAAACAATTTCTTTCCAAATTTGTACATAATCTTACCCTCTCTTTATGCTTTTCTCACATACGAATCAATTTTTATATCATCATAAGTCTGTGCAACAATCTCATCATTGCTGTGCAGGAATGCCTGCATTTCATTTTCAAGAGCCATAGTTTTCTGACTGACCACCTTGCTGATTTCAGCAGTTATATACGGTGAGAAAGTTTTCTTCATATAGTTGTGTTCTCTCTTCCTTAGAACATAACTTTTCTTATGATAATTAATGAATTTCTTTGCCTGTTTATTTCCATCTTTGGCAGCAACATTCATCAGAACATATCCCTTTACCCAATCATTTTCCCGATCAGAGTGCAGCATCAAAACTGTAGCAAGTGCCAGGTTCCTCTCTGGAGAATCTTTTGTATTCAGGATCTGATCCATCGCAACTTTGCTATTGCCTTTGGCAGCCAACTTAATTGAAGCAAGATACTCCGGTGCAAGGATCCCATCCAAGTTTTTTAAAAGTTCTTTCTCAGATTCCAGTTTTCTTTCCTTCATGTTCTCTCGGATAACATTTGAAGAGAACATCTTCATGGATTTCAATACCGCATTGGCAATCTGCACTTTCAATTTATTGTCTTCTGCCGTTTCAATATTCGTCACCTTTTCATTCACTGTCTGATTGATATTGTTTGCCAGGTATTCCAATCTTGTTTTATATTTTTTGTACTCAGCTGCTATTGGCTCTACTGTCAAAAGTTTGTCAACGATCTTATCCAGATCTTCTCTGAACGGAATCATGTTTGCGGAATTGTACTGAAGTCTTCCTGTCTTTGGCAACTGAAGATATAGATTAAAGATCTCTCGGTAATCATTGAAACCCAGTTCCTTAATCTCACTTACAATTTCTCGTTTCAATTCTTCTGACTGCTGCAGTGCTTTTTCATGGCTCATGCCATACAATTCTCGAAATCTTCTCTTTGCGATAATCTCTGAAGCAATAATCCCTTTCATCTTTGAAAGTTCAGTCGGTGTCAGTTTACCTCTGTCCCTTGTATGTGTTCTTTCAGCAAAAGTTATATGCATATGCGGATTATCTGTATTGGTATGCATATCTTCCCACCAGATCATATTGTTTGGATCAAAACC
>JAAYWN010000137.1 GCA_012516665.1 Erysipelotrichaceae bacterium | reverse complement strand
CCCATTGCCGAAAATTCCCTACTGCTGCCTCCCGTAGGAGTCTGGGCCGTGTCTCAGTCCCAATGTGGCCGTTCACCCTCTCAGGCCGGCTATGCATCATCGTCTTGGTGGGCCATTACCTCACCAACTAACTAATGCACCATAAGCCCATCTGCTCGTGTTTTGAACCTTTAATAACAAGAGGATGTCCTCTCGTTACCTATCCGGTTTTAGTGCTCGTTTCCAAGCGTTATCCCGGTCTTTGCAGGCAGGTTACTTATGTATTACTCACCCGTTCGCCTCTATCTCCACCTAGCAAGCTAGGCTTTAATCGATCGACTTGCATGTATTAGGCACGCCGCCAGCGTTTATCCTGAGCCAGGATCAAACTCTTCATTTGATTGACTCTTTATCCATCAGACTTCTTGTCTGATTTCTTTACATAAAATGTTGACGTTCGTTTATTAATAATGTGTGTGTTTTATTCTTTTTCTTATTTCCTGTTCAGTTTTCAAAGAGCTTCTCGCTCGCTTCTTCTCGAAGCGTGCTGATAAATCATACCACCTGACTTTTTTCATGTCAACAAATTTTTTCGAAACTTTTTTGAGGCTTTCCGTAAGAAATACATTGCTGTATTCCGTATGGATTGTGTTGACGCTTTCTTATCAGCGGCTCATTGATATTACCACAGTTTCGGCTCTGTGCAACAATTATTTTCATTTATTTTCAAAGTATTTTTTGTATGCGCTTACTTTCTCAAAACTGTCATGCATGCATATATATGCTGTATATTTGTGCTCATCATAAAACCGCAGAGAGCTCAGCTTGCGTCAAGCCCCTACTGCGGTCTTATACTATCTATTGAATAAATGACGATAATTGTCTTTAACTCGTTATTGCCGGATGGGCACTGCAGCATCCTGTATCCACGACTACATACCCATCATCATCCGCACCGCTCGCTGCATACAATTCATATGTATAAGCAACGATATTGCTAGGCTCATATCCATCTTTCATGGCAATTGCCTTAACAGTATATTTCCATGTTTCACCTTTGACTGCATTCAGCTGGATCACACCATCATAACGTGTGCTTTGTTCGTCAGGATCGCTGCCATCTATTGTGTAATAGATATGGGCATTCGGCGTATCACTTGTCAGCTCTAGAAGTATTGATCTTTCGTAGCGGCCTGATGCGTAGGACGCTGCCGGGTCCGCAGCCGATACATGCGCATCATGTGTCAGGTTATATGTAGCTATATCACTTGCCGGACATCCTTCTTTTACAGCAATTGCTTTGATAACATAATCATTCACTTTCCCGTCTTCTTCCCCAGAGGAATAGCTGCCGAATAGAGTATACCGTTCGCTGCGGTCCGACCTTCTTCAAAAGAGAACGTATTGATCTCATTTGGCTACATGTCACTTCCATCAAGCGTGCAGTAGATAGATGCGCCCTAAGCAGCGCTCGCTAATTCCACATTCAAGGACTGTCTATAATGCCCTGAAGCATAGAATGATAGCGGAGAAGCAGCTTTCTTGGCATTCACTGTCATATCCACACTGACTTCCTTACTGATTGAAGGTCTGTTTCCCCGTTTGAGCTGGATCATAGTCTGCAGGATTTAGATTCCACGCCACATCCGCATAATAATCATTGCCATCTCAAATGCCCCCCCTGAAATGCTTTTATATACTCAAAAAGTCCTCTTATTCAGAGGGCTTAGTTTGCTGCATATCAATAAAGTTCCGCTTATTCGACCGTAACCGACTTTGCCAGGTTCCTTGGTTTATCTACATTCAGCCCCTTGGCAACACTTAGGTAATAGCCTAACAGCTGCAATGGAATAATCGCGAGCGATGTTGTAAAGTGCTCATCTGTTTTTGGAATATAGACGACGAAGTCAGCCGTATCTTCAATACTGTAATTGCCGTAATTGGTCAGGCCCATCAGATATGCACCTCGGGACTTTACTTCTACCATATTGGATCTGGTCTTCTCATACAGATGCGACTGTGTCGCTACACCGACGACCAATGTGCCATTCTCGATCAGCGAAATAGGACCATGCTTGATCTCGCCGGCAGCGTAAGCTTCCGAATGCACATAGGAGATCTCTTTCATCTTTAAAGAGCCTTCCAAAGAAATTGCATAGTCTAGTCCTCTGCCAATAAAGTACATATCCTGAGCATTGCTGTACTTAGCAGCGAACCATTGGATACGCTCTTTGTTCTCCAGGACTTTCTGCATCTTGTCCGGCAGGGTCTTCATCTCTGTGATCAGTTCATCATATTTTTTCGCATCGATGCTGCTGCGATAGAAAGCCAATTGAATTGCCAATGCATAGATGGCGATCAGCTGTGCACTGTATGCCTTTGTTGTTGCTACCGCAATCTCAGGTCCGGCCAATGTATACAGAACATGATCTGCTTCTCTGGCAATGGAGGATCCAACAACATTCACAATGCCCAAGGTCATGACATGGTCCTCTTTCGCCAAACGGAGAGCCGCCAAAGAATCTGCTGTTTCACCTGACTGGGACACAATGACCACCAGATCATTTTCATTCAGGATCGGACGGCGATATCTGAATTCCGAAGCAAGTTCCGTTCTGACGGGAATCCTTGCCAGATCTTCAATCACATACTGCCCTGCTACACCAACATGGTATGCAGATCCGCAGGCCACAATATGGATCCGCTGGATCTTCTGGGCGGTCTTTTCATCTATACCGACACTGCTGAGATCGATCTTGCCGTCCTTGACCAGACTGCTGATCGTATCTGCCGCTGCTTTTGGCTGTTCGTGGATCTCTTTGATCATAAAGTGCTCATAGCCGCCGCGTTCCGCTGCATTTGTATCCCATTGGATCTCGGTCGGTTCGATGGTCACTTCTCCTTGGTCAATATCATAAAAGGACACTGTGCCCTTGCCCAAGCGAGCAACCTGTTCATTGCCGATATAGTAAACGTTCTTTGTATATTTGATGATCGGCGTTACATCAGAAGCCAAAAAGGATTCTCCCTTTTTTACGCCAATGACCATCGGTGAATCTTTTCTTGCCGCAAAGATCTCATCCGGATACTCCTTGAACATAACCGCCAAAGCGTAGGAGCCCCGAATGCGAGTCATGGCATGCGTCAGAGAATACAGCGGCCCCTGCGCATATTTCTTATCGTAATAATCGATCAGCTTGATCGCAACTTCCGTATCTGTTTCGGAATAGAAAGTATAGCCATGCCGTACCAGTTTTTCTTTCAGTTCCTGATAATTCTCAATGATGCCGTTATGGACACCGATGACATTATGATCATCACTGCAGTGCGGATGTGCATTGTTCTCTGATGGTTCACCATGTGTCGCCCATCTTGTATGTCCAATGCCGATCTGTCCTTTTAAAGCATTTCCGTTATCGGTCTTTTCCGCCAGAGCTTTCAGTCTTCCTTTTGCTTTGACGATCTCTGCTTCTGCCTTTCCATTTCTTACGGCAAGTCCCGCCGAATCGTATCCACGATATTCCAGCTTCGCCAATCCCTCTAATAGTAATGGCGCCGCTTCCTTATTTCCGTTATAGCCAACAATTCCGCACATATAGAAAGCCTCCAATCAAGAGAAATTTTATCATCATCGTTTTCACATGGAAAGTTTTTTTTCATGCTTGTCTTATCACAATTCATACTGTGCATTTTATCGGCTGCATCATGCATGCATACTATCTCTTTAAAGCAAAGAAAAAGAGCCCCATTTCTAGGACTCTCTTCAATTGCATTATTCGTTGGTCGGCTTATTTTCCGCTGGCTCTTCACCATCTTCAGATGTGCTTTCAACAATTTCATCCGGCAGTCTGGTTGCTGTAGCTTCCGCAAGAGCACGATTCTTCTCTTCACGGATCTCTTTCAGTTCAGCTGCTTTCTCTTCGATCCTGCGGGTAGATTCACGGTCAAAGTTCCTGCCTGTGCCTGCTGGGATCAGTTTGCCAATAATGACATTTTCCTTCAAGCCTTCAAGATGATCGACCTTGCCATGAACTGCCGCATCGGTCAGAACACGTGTTGTTTCCTGGAAGGATGCTGCTGATAAGAAGGAATCTGTTTCAACCGCAGACTTGGAAATACCAAGCAGTACTGGTCCGAACTTCGCCGGAGCCTTTCCTTCATCAAGCAATTCTTCATTGACTGCATTGATCCTGGCAAGAGACAGGGTCTGACCTGCGCTCAGGCTGGAATCTCCGCCTTCGAGAACAACGACTTTCTTCATCATCTGCTTGATCATGACTTCCAGATGCTTATCAGAAATATCGATAGACTGACCAGTATATACTTTTCTTACTTCCTTCAGGATATACTCCTGAACAGCCTTGACACCGGCAACTTCAAGGAGCTCCTTTGGTGCGATCTGACCTTCTGTCAGCTTCTCACCGGCGGTGACCTTGACACCGACCTTCATCCAAGGACGAATGATCTGCGTCAGATTTGCCTTATGTTCAATGGATTCCTTTTCGTTTGTTACCGTAATGATCTGGCCTGTATGAGAATCATTCTCACGGATATCTGTAATCTCGCCATCGATCTTTGAGATGACAGCGACACCCTTAGGTGTACGTGCTTCGAATAATTCTTCAACACGAGGAAGACCCTGTGTGATATCGCCGCTGGTAGATGCAGCTCCGCCGGCATGGAAGTTTCTCATGGTCAGCTGGGTACCTGGTTCACCGATAGCCTGGGCAGCCATGATACCGACTGCTTCGCCCTCTTCGACCAGATTGCCTGTAGCCATGTTGCGTCCATAGCACTTGCGGCAGATGCCCTTCTCTGCTTCGCATGTAAATACGTTGCGGATCGAGACTTCCTTAATACCTGCACTAACGATCTTCTGAGCAATATCTTCTGTGATGTACTGATCTGCTTCAACAATGACTTCCTTTGTCTTAGGATCAACTACATCCGTATGAGTATACCGTCCGACAATTCTGTCGTACAGCTTTTCAATGACTGTATTGTCCTTATGGTTGACAATATCAGATACGAGATATCCCTTATCTGTTCCGCAGTCTTCTTCTGTAATGACAACTTCCTGAGCAACATCGACAAGTCTTCTTGTCAGATATCCAGATTCAGCTGTCTTCAGAGCAGTATCCGTCAATCCCTTACGAACACCATGCGAAGAGTTGAAGAATTCAGATACTGTCATACCTTCACGGAATGATGTATAAATAGGGACTTCGATGATCGAAGGCTGATATTCACCGCTTCTGTTCTTAGACTGGGTAGGACGGGCCATCAGACCACGCATACCAGCCAGCTGTGTGAAGTGGTTCTTGTTTCCACGCGCACCGGAAATAGCCATCATATTGATAGGGTTCATTCTTGGCAAGGATGCCATCAGTGTATCACCGATCTTATCCTTGACACCTGACCACAGAGCATTGAAAGCAGTTTCCCACTCCTTCGGTGTCAGCAGACCTCTGTCTCTCAGCTGGTTCAGAGTTTCGCCCTTGCGGCGTCCTTCTTTGACCATCTCTTCTTTATGAGGAGCCAATGTGATATCGCTCAAAGCAATTGTCATACCGGCAATCATTGAATACTGGTAGCCCATATCCTTCAAATGATCCAGGATATCAGACGTACGCGGTGTCTTTGAATGGATCGATCCGTCACCATTCTTATAGCGGTCAAAGATAGCAGCGATCAGGTTTCCCAGATCCTTCTTCTTGAACTCATCATGGATCGGTCTCTTTTCAATTTCCTTTTTCAGATCTGTTCCCATCGGCACAAATTCTGAATCCGGTGTAGCCTTCAGTGTCTTCGCATTTGTTTCATTCAGATATGGGAAGTCTGCCGGCATTGCCGCATTGAATATGATCTTGCCCACGGTCGTCAGAATATACTGCTCATTCTGCTTTTCTGTAAAGCAGCTCTTCTTCAATGTTCTGGCTGGCAGAGCGATTCTTGAATGCAGATGGACAACGCCCGTCTGGTAAGCCATCAGGACTTCATTCGGATCCTTGAAGACATGTGCTTCATTATCGCCGTATCTTCTCCATCTTTCTGCTTCAACACTTTCGCCGAGCTTATCCAATGCATCAGCCTTGTCATAGAATTCCTGAGCTGTGCATTCCATATTCAGATAGAAGTTTCCTAAAACAATATCCTGACCTGGTGTAACGATAGGTTTGCCATCCTTAGGACCAAGAATGTTATTGGCACCAAGCATCAGTATTTCTGTTTCGGCTCTTGCCATCTCGCCTAATGGAAGATGGACTGCCATCTGGTCACCATCGAAGTCAGCGTTGAACGCTGGGCATACGAGCGGATGAACACGGATTGCACGGCCTTCGACCAATTTCGGCATAAATGACTGAATGCCCAATCTATGCAGGGTAGGTGCACGGTTCAGAAAGACAGGATGATCGGCAATGACACGTTCAACCACATCCCAGACTCTTGGATCCTGACGCATGATCAGTTTTTCAGCTGTCTTTGGATTTGTTGTGATCTGTTCATTGACCAATTCATTGATGACAAATGGCTTGTAAAGCTGAATCGCCATTTCCTTAGGCAGACCGCATTCCCACATCTTCAGAGTCGGTCCGATAGCAATAACAGAACGGCCTGAGAAGTCGACACGCTTGCCTAATAAGTTCTGACGGAAACGTCCCTGCTTTCCTTTTAAGGAATGAGACAGTGACTTTAACGGTCTTCCGCCTGCTCCGGTGATTGCCTTGGAACGGCGTCCATTATCGATCAATGCATCAACTGCTTCCTGCAGCATTCTCTTTTCATTCTGTACGATGATTGCAGGAGTACCAAGTTCCAGAAGCTTCTTCAGACGATTGTTTCTGGTGATGACTCTTCTGTAAAGATCATTCGAATCAGAGGTCGCAAAACGGCCGCCGTCCAGCTGCAGCATTGGTCTTAGATCCGGCGGGATGACTGGCAGAACGGTCAGTACCATCCACTCCGGCTTATTTCCGGAATTGCGGAATGCTTCAACTGTTTCAAGGCGCTTGATCAGCTTCTTGCGCTTTTCACCGCTTGCCTTGACCAGTTCATCCATGATCTCTTTGTATTCTTTTTCGACATCAACCTGTTCCAGCAATGTCTTAACTGCTTCTGCACCTGTCTGTGCGCTGAAAGATCCAGGTCCGTAGATCGCATTGTTTTCACGCAGTTCTCTTTCTGACAGAATCTGCTTATATGCCAGCTTCGTATCGCCTGGATCAGTTACGATCCAAGAAACGAAGTAGACAACTTCTTCCAGAGCCTTCGGGGCAACATTCAGCAGCAGGGCCATCCGTGAAGGAATGCCTCTTAGATACCAAATATGTGCGACCGGAGCAGCCAGTTCAATATGGCCCATTCTCTCTCTGCGGACTGACGACTTAGTGATCTCAACACCGCATCGATCGCAGATCACGCCCTGATAGCGGATCTTTTTATACTTTCCGCAGGCACACTCCCAGTCCTTTGTCGGACCGAAAATGCGTTCGCAGAACAGACCATCTCTCTCAGGCTTCTGAGAACGATAGTTGATTGTTTCTGGTTTCTTGACTTCGCCATAGGACCATTCACGTATCTTTTCAGGTGAGGCAAGGCCAATCTTGATCGCTGTAAAGTTATTAATATTCATCTTGCGCCCTCCTCTTATCGATCCTCTCCATTGGTGTCATCTTCGGAATCAAATCCGACAACGGCAGCTTCCGGAGCTTCGTCTTCTTCCAGACCTTCTTTAATTGTCAGTGAACCTTCAGACTCTGCGTCATTGACGTAAGCCTGATGGCTCATATCCAAGCTTGTTTCTTCCTTCAGTTCTTCCTGCTCCATCTGCTTCAGATCCATCTCATTGCCATCATCATCCATCATACGGACATCGAGTGCCAATGCCTGAAGTTCATGGACCATGACACGGAAGGACTCTGGAATTCCTGGCTCAGGCAGATTTCTGCCCTTGACAATGGATTCATATGTCTTCGTACGTCCCATGATATCATCCGATTTGACCGTCAGGATCTCCTGCAGAGTATGAGCAGCACCATATGCTTCCAGTGCCCAGACTTCCATTTCGCCGAATCTCTGGCCGCCATTCTGTGCCTTGCCGCCTAACGGCTGCTGGGTGACCAAAGAATATGGGCCCGTGGCACGTGCATGCAGTTTATCATCGACCATGTGGGCAAGCTTGATCATATACAT
>JAAYWN010000136.1 GCA_012516665.1 Erysipelotrichaceae bacterium | reverse complement strand
CCTGCATCCATCTGATCCTGTACTGATTTCAGATCATTAAGTTTTTTCTTTGTCCCATCCACAGACTGTCCAAGCAACTTAAACTTCTGTTCAATCAGAGTTGAGTTTGTTGGATCAAGTTTTAGAAGTTTATTAACATCCTTTAACTGAGATTGGGTATTTTTGATTTCCTTATTTACACCAGCAAGGGCTTTTGACAGCCCGGTGGTATCTCCACCAATCTCTACCGTGATTCCTTTGATTCGATCTGACATGATGACCACCTCCTTCCTAAGTACGAAAAAAGCACCTCCTTGATGGAAGTGCCGATATAACTGCTATGTTCTGCCAACATTTCTGAATCTAATGTAAAATAACAAAACGATTTTACTGTACAAACCAACCTATGTTTTTCAGATATACTTTGTTGCGTTGCATGACATTTGCTGACTGAACAGTGTTATACTATTTCTGCAGATACGAGAATATCGAATGATACGGAAAGGTAAAAAAGACGGATTTACATTAGCAGAGTTGCTTGTGGTTGTTGCAATCATCGGTATTTTGATTGCGGTTTCGATTCCAATTTTTAGCAGCCAGACTACGAAAGCAAAGGCTGCTACAGACATGGCTAATGTGAGAGCTGCTAAGGCTGCTGCAGTTGTAGATTATCTTTCTTCTGGGTCATCTGGGCCGGCAACATATTACTATGATGCCTCCAAGGGAACTATAACAACGAAAGAAGAAGACGCCAAAATAATCACTGGTTATGGTAAGTCTACTTCACCTGTCAGCAATGCTACTGGTACACCATACGATAACGGAACAGCACATATAGTATCTATATATATTGCTGATGATAGAACTCAAATTGCTTCCTGGGTATTGGGCACTGGCGGTGGGAACACTGGTGGCGGTACTCTGGGTGGAGGTGATGCAAATCCAGATGATACAAACCCGAGCACAAAGCTTCCAAATGCCTTTAATTCTTCGGTCAGTGAGTGGAATAAGGAAATAGAAAATAAATCCAGTTATGATATTGTTCCTGGAAAAGTATATTCAGACAATGGGAAAATTTATTTTGGCGTTGACGCAAATCCTCCTTATCATCTTAATGGTTGGGATTTAAAAAACATAAATCTAGATGTTTTGACTGGTTGGTATGCAACTGATAAGTATACAGGAAAAATTTGGAATTCATCTGATTTCAGTAAAGAAAGAAATGATGTGAATCGAGGGGATCTGTGTAAGGTAGGGGATAACTATTATGTTTATAAAGATGGAGGAAATACAACTTCTGGTCCGGATCTTTCCAGCGGGCAATGGCAGAAAATTAATCTGAATTAATGAATTTCTTTATGACAGGTTTTCGAGGTTATAAGCCCCGGGTGCCTGTCTTCTTTTTTACTTCAAAATGCCTGACTACCTCCCATCCCTACACGCAATTCATAAATTTTTCTGAGGAGATCAGCCATTTCCGGCATATATAAAAGTACCGGCCAGTGACGGAGATTAGTGCTTGTGGTCTGCTCTGCCATCTGGTACGGTTAACTCATCATCCGGCCTTCTTGCCGGTTACAAGTCTATTTCTCATTTCCACGTACCGCTCGGTACACCCCTGAAAGTGAGGACAGATTTGCACGAATCACAGGCCAATAAGACTATTTTAGAACTGATCAAAGTCTTTCTGGGTTGCCACTTCAGAATAGTCAAAGCTGTCATTTCCCATCTCAGTGTACATATCATTGACCGTACCAATTGTTAGTAAATCCAAGTCACGAATTGACAGACCGAGTTGAACACACCGAAGCAAAAACAGCGGTGTTGTCATTTCTCGGTCTGTTTTATAAAGTTTTTTTTAGATGTGACCTGCTGCTCGACATTCAAGCCCCAAAGAGAAATCATCTGGGGTAGGACTTCATAGATCGAGAAAGTATTGAACTGGTCCAGCCACTCGTCAGGTGTTTTCACAACATTATCTGGATCTGCATGCTTCGCCATCAACCAGGCAATGTTCTCGAAAAGTTCCAAACTGAATGAATCGAGGTCGCCATCTTTCTTTTCACTTTTATCAATACTCTTTTCAAGTACTGAGAGGTCCTTATAGATATCTCTATGAAATTGATTTCTATATAATCTTGGGATTGCTGCAGAAGCTCGGAATATTACCGGGTTACCATCAATCTCGATTGTTTTTGTTACTGCCATTTCGTTATCCTCCTAAAAAAGATGCAAGCAGAGAAGTGATTCCCTGCCTGCTCTCTGTTTATGCTCCTGTTGTTGTGCTACCGGTAGTTGTAGGCGCCTTTGGTTCAT
>JAAYWN010000135.1 GCA_012516665.1 Erysipelotrichaceae bacterium | reverse complement strand
TTGGATACAGGTTTCTTTTTCTTGATTCAGGATATGCACAGACTCCTTTTTGACCGTATGAAGAATATTTCCATTTTCATCAAAGAGCGTAAATCTTGTGTTTGTTCCGCCGCCGTCAATTCCAATGATCTTCATTTTTACTGTGCGTCAGCGGCTGCTTCCGCAGGCTCTTCCTTTTCTGTTTCTTCCTTCAATAGCTGTGCATCATACATCTTGAAGAAAGGATAATACAGAGCAGTATCAAGAACGATCAGAAGAATATTCAGAACAGCAGCACGCCAATCCATACCGCAGGCAATAAATGCACCGATCGGTCCTGGCAGCGTCCAAGGCGCAATCGTTACGGCGCAGTTCACTAAGCGCAGTGACATAGCGACCCAAGCAATGATCGTATCGATCAGAGGAATGCATACGAATGGGATCAGAAGCATTGGGTTCAGTACAATAGGCGCACCGAAGATCATAGGTTCATTGATGTTGAAGACAGAAGGCATGATCGTTGTTCTGCCAAGCGTCTTGCCATACTTCGATTTTGCAAAGAAGCAGAACAATAGAGCAAGTGACAGAGTAGCACCGGATCCGCCGATATGAACGAACCACTGCAGCAGAGGTTCTGTTGCAATATTTGTTGCGACCCCACCGGCCGCGACTGCCTGTGCATTCTGGTCGATCAATACCAGCCAGAGAGGTCTGGCAAGCGAAGAGACAATAGAATCTCCATGAATGCCAAAGCTCCAGAAGAACATGATCAGGAAGACGATCAGCAGAGTTGAAGGCAATGTATTTACAGCACTGATCAATGGTTTGACTAAGTTGCCAATAATGGAATGTACATCAATGCCATGCCACATTGTGATTGTTGCCATGCCAAGAATAATGATGGCTGTAGGTGTCAGTGATTCAAAAGAACGAGCAACAGCCGGCGGTACAGAATCAGGCATAGAGATCTTCCAGCCATGTACCTGTGTAAAGCGATAGACTTCTACAGCAACGAAGGAACAGATGATGCCCACGAACATCCCGGCAGAACCAAGGTTATTCAACGGTATGACATAGTTGCCTGACAAAGATGTATAGCTTGTAAAGAAAGCGCTGAGCTCAGTATTTGTTTCGGCAAGAGCCTTGAGTGAATCTGTGATCTCTGGCGCAGCGACTGGAACGATCGTCAGCAGGAAGCACATTTCAGCTAAGATCGCACCCGAGAAGCCATCAAGCTTATAGGACTGTGCAAGTGAGAAGCCAATGCCGAAGACCGCATACAGAGTCATGATATACATGGTCATACGGTAAGGCAGCAGGATCATTCCTGCATGTGTCTTCAGGAAGGTATACAATGCCCAATCCTGAGGCAGATAGTTGTAAAGGAAGGCAACACACATCAGCAATGAACTGACAATGATCAAAGGCAATGTAGCCACGATACCATCACGGATCGCACGCAGATGTCTTTGATTGGCAAGCTTAGTCAACGGACCATTCAGCTTGTTTTGAATGAAATCTGTAAATTTAGTAAACATCATTTCCCCTCTATTTTCAAAATAAAAACGTGGGCGCAGGTCTGTCTCAACTGATCAATGACCTGTTTCTAAGCACAGATACTGCATCTGTCCTAGCTGATGTTCTAAAGCATGCAAACCCCTTAGTGCCTTTCAGCAGTACAGTTTCTCGAGCCTGCACTCTGTGAGATAAATCAGTATTTACTCTTATCTCATAGGCATATTACATTCCGGAACTGAATTCATCTTAAGTCGGCGAATAATTATTTCAAGAAATCATATGCCTTATGAACCTTAGTTTTATTATTTGAATAAAATTGTAAACGCTGTCATTCACATCTAAACAATCAAGAAAGCGCTTAGATAGTAAAGAATTGTTTACTTGTGATATATATGC
>JAAYWN010000134.1 GCA_012516665.1 Erysipelotrichaceae bacterium | reverse complement strand
TCCAGTTCTATATCCGGAATGCCATATATACGCACAGCCCTATATTGTAAGAGAAAACACAACTTTTTGGAATTGTAAGACTGGCTTCCACTTCCTGTTATGGTAAGTTGCCGTTTCTTTTTCAATTGAGGGAATTTAAAGGAATTGAAAATAAAGTTGCATTCCCAGTAGATGTTTGTTATTATATTTGAGCACTGTTTAACAGCGCATGCGCCGATAGCTCAACTGGATAGAGCATTTGACTACGAATCAAAAGGTTGCGAGTTCGACTCTTGTTCGGCGCACCATTATGTCGGGATGTAGCACAGCTTGGTAGTGCACTTGATTTGGGATCAAGGGGTCACAGGTTCGAATCCTGCCATCCCGACCATTATTGCGGCGAGGTAGCTCAGTTGGCTAGAGCAATCGGTTCATACCCGGAAGATCGTGAGTTCGAGTCTCACCCTCGCTACCATTTGTATTAATGTGTTCGGGCAGATAAAATTTAGATTCTGTTTGTTTCTCGGACCCTTAGCTCAGTTGGTCAGAGCCGTCGGCCCATAACCGACTGGTCGAAGGTTCGAGTCCTTCAGGGTCCACCTAGTTTTTTTGGAGGAGTACCCAAGTGGTTGAAGGGTCCGGTCTTGAAAACCGGTAGGTCGGGAAACTGGCGCCTGGGTTCGAATCCCAGCTCCTCCGCCATTATTTGTTTGAAACACATGCATTAAATCTTTATTCTTGTCGCGAGGTAGAGCAGCCTGGTAGCTCGTCGGGCCCATAACCCGGAGGTCGTTGGTTCAAATCCTTCCCTCGCAACCATTGGTCCTGTAGCTCAGCAGGTAGAGCACAGCACTGAAAATGCTGGTGTCGGCAGTTCAACTCTGCCTGGGACCACCTGAAGCTGATTACGATCAGCTTTTCTTTTGCTTTCACGGCTTCATGCCATACGAAACAGGTTAATTTGTACCTGTTTTTTGTTATAATTGAGTCTATGAAAAAACCTTTGATTATAGGATCTGTTTTTACTGAGATACGGAATGATGTAGATGAACTGCCGAAAGGCAATGAAGACTTTATACCAAAGCACACGGAACAGCGAGTGTGCGGCAGCGGATATGACACGGCCCAGGTGCTGAATGGGTTTGGCTTCCCATATGAACTGATTGCACCGGTCGGTACAGGTATCTATGGTGACCTAGTAAAACATGAATGTGCAGAGAATCATGTACCATTGCTCGAGAAGCAGGGCATTAATGGATGCATGTATACGCTGATCGATGCAGAGGGAAAAGAAGGCTATATGTGCGTTCCAGGAGCTGAATATGAATTTGATCTGGAAGATATCCAGTATATTGATCCCGAGAAGATCTCGCTAGCAGCTGTTTTCGGGTCGATGCTGACGGGAGAGAATGCATCCGATCTGATCCAAGCTTTGGATGATCTGAATCAGCCGATCCTGTTCATTCCGGAAAATCGCAGCGAAGAGATCGATGAAGAAATACTGAAAGAGATGCTTGCACTGCAGCCGCAGCTGTTCCTAACGGACAGTGAAGCATACTTTCTTGCTGGGGCATGTACCAATGACATGAAAGATACAGCCGATGCCCTATATAAAGAAAGCGGAGCGGCGGTTATGATCTATCAGGAACAGGAGGGGATCTATACAGAGGATGGCAAGGAGCCGACGCTTGTTCCCTGTCATAGAAAGGTCCAATTCAATATGCTGGCTGCTGGGTATATTGCAGCAGGTACAGCCGGTATCGCAAGACAGAACGCACTGCGCTATGCCGTGCACTTTGCAGAGGATTGCGGCAATGCCATGCCGGACAGCAGTCTCTTTGAAGATGAGAAGAGACAGCTAGCCAAGATGATCTTAGGAAAGTAGGAATATGTACAGCGGATTAAGCAATCAGGAAGTACAAAAAAAGAAAGAACAGGGACTGATCAATGGTCAGACCAAGAGGATGTCCCGTTCTTATAAAGAAATTGTTAAAGGAAATACACTGACATATTTTAACTTTGTCAATATTGTTCTTTTTATTGTTGTCTGTTTTACCGGTCAGCTGAATAATGCCTTATTTATTCTTACGATGATTGCCAATACATGCATCGGTATCTTCCAAGAGATCAAATCAAAGAAGCTTTTGGATCAGATGGCGATCCTTGTTGTGACAAAGGTAGAGGCAAAGCGCGAAGGCATGTGGAGCGAGATCCCGGTATCTGAGATCGTGCTGGACGATCTTATAAATTTAGATGCCGGTGATCAGGTGCCGGTCGATGGAGACGTGGAAGAGGGATATCTGGAAGTCAACGAAAGCATGCTGACGGGCGAATCCAATACGGTGATCAAACAGCCGGGCAGTCATGTCTATGCCGGTACGATTGTCACTTCTGGCAAAGCAAGTGCGCATGTAACAAGAGTTGGGAAAAATTGCTTAGCTTCTCAGATCATGGCCGAAGCGCAGAAAGAAAAAAAAGCAGAATCCAAACTTCATAATGATCTGAACAAACTTATCCGCGTGATCTCTTTTGCCATTATTCCTCTGGGCATTGTACTGTACCTTGTACAGAAGAATGGCCTTGGCATGGATTGGCAGGATTCGATCCTGAAAACAGTTGCGGCAGTTGTCGGCATGATCCCGGAGGGACTTGTTGTTCTGACATCTATTGCTCTGGCTGTTTCTGTTATTCGTCTGTCCCGGCAGAAAGTGCTGGTGCAGGATCTGTTCTCTATTGAATCCTTGGCACGGGTCGACACGATCTGCTTAGATAAGACGGGCACACTGACACAGGGAACGATGAAGGTTACATCGGTGCGGCCGCTGCTCAATGCACGGCTTGATCATGTCAAAGATCTGATGGGCTCCTATCTGAATGCGATGGAGAAACCGAATGCGACTTCACGCGCCATGATTGATTTCTTCGGTACCAATTCTCATTATGCAAAAGAAAAGATCCTGCCATTCTCTTCAGACAGAAAATATGCCGGTGCTGCTCTGCACAGCCAAGGAAGCATCTATGTCGGCGCAGTTAATTTCCTTTTCCCGAAAGGATGCCCAGCTGTCAATGCATATCTGCAGGAACATACAGCCAATGGTGAACGAGTTATCGTGATTGCTCACAGCGGCGAAGCTATCGGTGATGGGCTTCCGGAAGATCTGGAACCAATCGCTATGGTCGCCATTAAAGATGTTCTCAGAGATCATGTAGAAGATATCATGAAATACTTTCAAAAACAGAATGTTGATATCAGAGTCATCTCCGGAGATGATCCGGCGACGGTCTCTGCTTTGGCAAAACAGGCGGGCATTCCATATGCAGATCATTATGTAGATATGTCCAAGACGTCTGAGACCGTTGAAGAATGTGCTTCGAATTATATGGTCTTCGGACGAGTCCTGCCGGATCAGAAGAAAGCATTGGTCAAAGCCCTGAAGAAACAGGGACGCACAGTCGCTATGACGGGCGATGGGGTCAATGATGTACCAGCTCTGAAGACCGCGGATGTATCTGTAGCTATGGCTGCAGGTGCTTCAGCAGCTAAGGACAGTGCCAATATTGTTCTCTTGGATAATGACTTCGGCAGGATGCCAAGCATTGTTGATGAAGGAAGAAGAGTCATCAATAATATCTCAAGAGCTTCCTCGATGTATTTGGTCAAGACCGTCTTCTCCATGCTGCTGAGCATCTATGTTATCTGTATGGTGCGAGAATATCCTTTCCTGCCAGTCCATCTTTCAGTAATCAGCGCCTTTGGTGTCGGTATTCCGACTTTCTTCCTGCAGCTGGAACCATCATTTGAAAAAGTCAGCGGAAGATTCTTCCCGAATGCCCTGCGCAATTCGGTGCCGAGCGCCATCGCTGTATTCCTGAGCGCGATCCTATGTATGCTGGTCAGAGATGGTTTCTATCTGCCGAATGAAAGATTCTATGGGATCTTTGTGACAGTAACAAGCTTTATCTATATTTATACGCTGTACCGTGTCTATTATCCGCCGACGAAGCTGCGCTGGAGCGTTTTTGCGGCCATGGGCATCTGTATGATCCTGGTGTTTGTCTTTGCCCATCAGCTGGTCAATGTTGCCTATGCATGGATCGATCTTGTAGTAATTATCCCAATGATGGCATTGGAACCATTCCTGATTGCTTTGATTGCCAGGATCTATGATGCCATCGATGATTTCTTTGTCTCGGTCGGCGATTTCTTTTACAGCAGGTTCCATCATGAAGCATGAGTGCTCTCCTGATCTTTCGATGATCGAATATATCATGCATGCAAATCGGAAAAAGGGACTTCATAAGATCTATCTGTTCCTGGATTTCGACGGTGTGATCAATGTCTTTTACCGCGAAGGAACAGCAGCATATAGAAAAAAGATCAAAGATTCCGGCAATTCTTTTGATTTCGCAGATCGGAAAGCTGTAGAGCGCCTGAACCGTTTCTGCGAAGATTATCCGGTGCAGGTGATCATTTCCTCTTCTTGGCGCTTTGGCAGGCTGAAGGGCTGTATTGCCTACTTAAAACATGCAGGCCTTAAGGATGAGAAGGTCATTGCTGATACGACGCAGACGGCTTCTTTTCAGGAAAGAGAAGCAGATATAGAACAGTATCTTTTAGCTCATCCTGATTTCAGCGGTTTCTTGATCTTTGATGATATGGATATGCCGCATTTTGAAGATTATTTGGTAAAGACAGATCCTTTTAAGGGCTGGAATGCAGAAAGAGATCGGTCTGCGCGCAGAATCGCTAAAAAATTCTAGACATTTTGGCATCTCTTAGGTATAATCATTCTTGCTGATGCGGATATGGCGGAATTGGCAGACGCGCTAGTTTCAGGTACTAGTGGGGCGACCCGTGCTGGTTCAAATCCAGTTATCCGCACCATAAGAAAAGTTCACTTTAAGAAGTGAGCTTTTTTTTGGTATACTCTTGTACAGGAAGAAGTAAAGATATGAATGCTGATATAAATATTGAAGGAATTGAACTGCATACAGAAAGATTAGTGCTGAGACCATGGGAACAGGGCGATCTCAATGATTTTTATGCGTATGCTTCAACTGACGGTGTCGGCCAGATGGCTGGCTGGATGCCGCATAAGAACCTGGCAGAATCGCAGCATATCTTAGACCTTTTCATACAGGAAAAGAAAACATTTGCGATTGAAAAAGATCATAAATGCATCGGTTCGATCGATATTGAAAAATACAATGAGCATGATTTTCTGGATCTGGCTGATCAGAAAGCAAGGGAGCTCGGTTTTGTGCTGTCCAAAGCGTATTGGGGACAGGGCATTATGCCGGAAGCAGTAAAAGAAGTCATTCGCTGGCTGCTTGAAGAAAAAGGACTGGACTGTATCACCTGCGGCTATTTCAAATGGAATCATCAGTCGGAAAGTGTACAGAGAAAATGCGGATTTGTTCCATATCGTACCGTTCAGTACAAGACCAAGATGAATACCGTCGAAGAGACAGAGACCAACCTTCTTACGAAAGAAGATTGGATGAAGCATGCAGAACTTGATATTCAAAGTTAGTGAAACAGTAAAATGAAATAGCAGTGATGTTTCATTAAACATGAAAAAAGAGGAGCACAATTAAGGATTGAAAAGATCTTTGTGCTCTTTTTTGAAGGAAATATGCTATATTGATGTTGTCGTTGATACGAGGAAAAGCACGACAAAAAGAAGTGCTGAGTTAAACGTTCAAGTTTACTGAAACACTCCTATGTTGAGTGCCTCTCCGTGTCGGATAAAATGTTTACCTCTTGGTAAACAACTTAGAGCTTAGGATAACTTTGTCGGCTGGGACTTCGGTATATCCAAGCTTTTTTAGTATCTTCTTCTGTTTTTTTGTCAGGCATTCAAATGGGGATTTTCCTCCGAGTGCTTTCCGCTTTACAGAATTGATATGATTCATCATGTTTGTGATATCCTTCTGCGACAGATCATCAAATGACTTTCCCTGTGCTACAAAATAGCGGATGAATTCATGATTCTTTTCACAGCTGCCTTTCTGATCGCTTCTTCTTGGATCACAGTAGAACACATGTGTCATGATCTTATGATGAGGAACGGGTGCTTCCATCAATTCAGGATGTGTGAACTCACTTCCTCTGTCAGGAAGCAGAACGGTAAAGAGATTGTAATAATCAATGCTAAGTTCCTGCTTCAGACCGTTGAGGATCTCAATGACGCTGGCATTGTCATTTGTTTCTCGTTTGAAGGCCATCATGAAGTGAGCGGATACAAGGTGAATAGTCAGCAGTACAGAAGTACCTACCGTGCCCTCTACGCTGTCCATCTGGGCTGTTCTTGCATGCGGATTCTTTTTCATGTATGTCAGATAGTCAGCGTATGTCCTGCCCTTGTATTTGACCTTTTTGTTTTCTTTGACAGACGGCGATGTATGTTTGACACGCACTCTGTAGCGGATCTTCCTTGGCAGATCAATGTTGGAGATGTCAGGCAGATAGCCATTCTGGATATATCTGTAGATGCTGGAAGCACTGACACCTAGTTCTGTATGCTGGGACAGATGATAAAGAGACTGCCGCTGCAGTTTCATATACTGTTTCAGTTCATCATTGATCTTAAGAAGAGTATCATCCCCTACATAAGGACCTTTGCGAGAGGAGACCAGCAGTACATCGTAACGTTCCTGTGCTTTCTTAGGACTATAGATCGTTCTGGACTTGTGGCATGTGGCACTGCTTGTACAGCCAGCGCAGATCCAAGGAGCTTTCTGAAGCCTTACGCAGATTTCCTTCTCATACTCCGGACATGACTGAGTGCAGTTTTTGGAACGTTTGATACAGTTCTTGTATAGAGCGCAGCGAGTATCTTGATTGAAACTGGAGCTTTTATTATAGTAACGATTCATTTTCAGCTCTCTTGAAATAGTCGAAGCACTCTTATTCAGGATCCTGCCGATCTTTCTGAGACTGTATCCCTCTGAAACGTACTTTAGCAGATCTTCTCTGTCTGAATAAGTCAAATGATTGTAATTCCGTGTCATATAAATGACCTCCTATCTGTGAAAAACTAGATGACACGGAGAGGCAGACCAATCATATGCCTTTATCAGCCTTACTGAAACACTGTGTTTCACTTAACTTGGAATTTGCTCAATTTTAAATGAAAGTCCCTTTTCACGGAAAGTCCCTGTGAAATAGGACTTTTCTCTTTGCATAGGTATGTTCAATTTCTAAAAAGTATGTAGAATAATAGGTATAGATGATCTGGGGAAGGTACACAAAAACTCTGCTTTCATAAGAAATTTTGTTAAATTCTCAGTGAAAGTTCCTGATTCTTGAATGGGATGTGCTGCCAGATTGTTTAGCGGAGAATAGGTGCCAGTTTGACTTGATCATTGGATAGATGAGTAAGTCTGTTGAGCTGCAGCACCTTTTCATTTAGAAAAATCAAAGAAGCTTCATAAGGTGATAAATAGTTCAGAGATGAGCGAGGATAGTTGTTGATCATATTCGATGCCTGATTGATATCGTGCTTGCTCAGGGAGTTCATACTGAGACCGGATGGGATGAGCTCTCGCAGCTCCTCATGGTTCTTCTCACATTTAGCCTTCTGATCAGATCTGCGTGGATCACAGAAATAAACGCTGATCAGCTTTTCTCCTGTCTGCGGATCCGTTTCAATACGGAGCGGGTCACTGAACTCAGAGCCATTATCGGTGAGAATGACAGGAAAGGTTTTTTGAAAGAGTTCAATCCCTAACGAGTCTTTTATTGCGTCAAAGACACGTACTACATTGGCTGCTGTACAGGCATCCAGCAGGAAGTACAGCTGTAGATTTGTTCTGGTGTAGAGCAGAGTAAGGATACATTTCTCTTCACTGCCATGCTTGCCTATCACGGTATCCATCTGCCATACGTTGATGCTTGGATCAGCACTGATACGATCTAGATAGTCGGTGTACTTCCTTCCTTCAAGCCAATCATGATTCTTAGGGACGATCTTTGCTTTCCCTGTATCTCTAGCGGAGTAACGGCTCTTTCTTTTCAGATCAATGTTCTTAACGCCAGGGATCAGATGATCATCGATGTAGCGATAAGCGGTGGCGACAGAGATGCTCAGATGATATACGGCAATAATGACGTCAACAGACAGGCCTTTAGCAGTGCCTTCCTGAAATGCTTTGATGATACCGGCCATATCTATCTCTGAAGTTCTTGGACCTGTCTTCCAGTCGGAGACGGAGTGCCTGTGATCTCTCTCTGCTTCACTGGCATAGTAGAAGAGCTTTGGCAGTTTGCACACAGAGAGATCCGCACAGCCATTGCATACATATGGCCATCTTTGCAGGCGCAGGCATACAGGCCTTTCCGTGAAATCGGGACAGATCTCATTGCAGTTGTCGTGATGGCATTCTCTGCAATGACCAGTGACACAGTCATCGCATAGCCGTACCTTTGTACAGAGCTTCTGGAGGCCGCATTTATTACGCTGATTTGCACGAATGCGGAGAATACAGTGATGCGTCACTTCATAGCGGACTGACTTAGTATCTCGGTCGATATGTTCTGCGACCGTCTTAAGCATGATGCCTGGAATATTGAGATCAGTTTCAATAGAAATACGTTCTTCTTTACATATCTGTTTATATGTTCTGCCTGTCATAATATTCCTCCTTTTCTCCACACATAGGCAGCACACCCCTGTCCTTATATCATAATCAGGGACTTTCAATGATAAAAGTGGGGAAAAAGGGACTTACGAAAATAATTGAGCT
>JAAYWN010000204.1 GCA_012516665.1 Erysipelotrichaceae bacterium | reverse complement strand
CACGCGCATAACAGTCCCTCCATTACTAAATACAGTATAGCACACAATGCGACACATTGCTACATATAAAATCATAAAATTTGACAACTTTTTGAAATAAAAAATGCGGCCAATAGGCCACATCTGGATTTTGTGTGTTCAGCAGAACTGCTAAACTCCCGAGCATTCCAGATGCAGTCATCAAACTGGTAGGAAAAATAAAAGTTGATTAGTATGACAAAGTTCATGGGCAGATGCCTATGGACTTCTGTTTTTGAAAGGGCATCTAGCTGCTGGAACGAATCATATATTTCAATATGCTTCCATGATATAATACCAACCATGTTCAGAAAATATATTGGTGACAGACAGTTTTATAAGATCGTATTCACCGTGGCCTTGCCGATCATTATCCAGAATGTCATAACGAACTTTGTGTCGCTGCTGGATAATATCATGGTCGGACAGGTAGGCACCCTGCAGATGTCTGGTGTATCAGTGACCAATCTGCTGCTGAATGTATACAATTTAGCCATCTTCGGCGCTGTTGCATCGGCATCTTTGTTTGGTGCACAGTATGCTGGCAGACATGATCATGACGGCATGCGCAACTGTCTTCGCTTCAAACTGATCATTGCGTTGGTCGTGACAGCGGCTGCAGTATTGATCTTTACTCTGTTTGGACAGTCAATGATCCAATCGTATATGAATGGGAACGTCAATACAGCAGCTGAGATCGCTGAAACTTCCGGCTATGCATTGCAGTACATGCAGATCATGTTCATCGGACTGGCCCCCTTTGCTTTGTCACAGGCACTGTCAGCGACGATCCGTGAGACCGGGGAAACAACGCTTCCGATGTTCAGCTCGGTGATTGCAGTCATTGTCAATTTCTGTTTTAATCTTGTGCTGATCTTTGGCCTGCTGGGCTTTCCTGCTTTAGGCATAGCAGGTGCAGCAATTGCGACTGTGATCTCCAGATTTGCTGAATTGTTCGTATTGCTGATCGGTATCTATCGTTCGCGTGATACCTTTACTTTCTTCCAAGGTGTATTCACTCATTTCTCTATCCCAGCTCATTTAGTAAAAGAGATCATTATCCGCGGTACACCGCTGGTCATGAATGAAGTGCTTTGGTCAATAGGTATTGCGGCCATTGCACAGTGCTACAGTACAAGAGGATTGGATGGCGTGGCAGCTTACAATATTGCCAATACGGTACAGAATATTTTCTTTACGATATGCATTGGCATGGGCAATGCCATCAGCATCCTGATTGGACAGAAACTTGGTGCTGGTGAGAATGAGAAGGCCGTTGAAATGGACCGTCAGATCATTTTCCTGGCTTTCGTATTATGCGTTATTTTCGGTGCCATCATGTTCGTATGCAGTCCGCTGTTCCCAATGCTTTACAATACGAGCACTACGGTAAGAGATCTGGCTGCTGAACTGCTGAAGATAGAGGCTGTATTCTTCCCTATCGTAGCGGTATACAACTGTACTTATTTCACTTTGCGCTGCGGCGGAAAAACAGTGATCACCTTCTTGTTTGACAGTGTATCGACCTGTGTAGTATCGCTTCCGCTTGCCTATGTATTAAGCAGATATACAGCACTTGATCTGCCGATGATCTATATTCTTGTGCAGTGTGTTGATATCCTAAAGGTGATGGTCGGACTGTATCTTATAAAGAAGAGAGTATGGGTGCATAATCTGGTCGTACCGGAAGCAGTATAGCAGAGATGAACTGGTTGCTGCCCGAGCCGAATATGCATGCAGATACTGTGAACATGCATTCAGCATATCGCTTATATTTTTGAATATGATCTGATATGAAATTACTATCCTATTTCAAAGTGAGTGTTGACAGCGGTTACATCTCAAGTTTTGAAGTAAAAACGGTGTATAGCCCATGGTTACGGGCTCTGCACCGTTTTGTCTGTGTAGTGAACTGGATCATATTATTGTGAATATGCGAATCATCAATATTTGAGCAGTCGACGCATCTCCTGCTTTGATCGATATTTGTACTTGTAGTTGGTGCTGAATACAGTGCCGCAGTGATCCATGATGTCATTCCGGAGAGTGATAATATAGTCGCTTGAACCAACAGGCACACATCCATACTTTCTGAGCGTATTGAGGATCTGTCCAACAGGATATTTGTGATCAAGACGAGTCTCAAGCAAACGCAGTATTACGATGGCTGTGAAGCATACAGTGAAGTGTGCATCAATGTGATCGTTCGTTCTAACGAAGATCGGTCGTGTATCAAACTCCGACTTAGTGACCTTGAAGGTATCCTCGATGTGTATCAGGCCTCGATAAGTATCTCTGATCTCCATGTCGGTCATTTTCAATTCACTGGTGACAATGGAATAATACCCGTCATACTTTTCTTCTTCTTTGATCTTCTCTTCGTCCAGAAGAAGATTCTTTCCAACCACTTCGCCAGTGTCTTTGTCGAATGAAAGGTTAATGACATATCCTGATGCGCCCTTGGCAGATACTTTGTCATACTTCTTGGGATGATCAATCAGATCTCTGGCGCGTTCTACAGTCCGGTCACGTTCCAGTTTCTGCTTGATCGCATATTTCTTTGAGTAGTATACCAATTGTTTCTGATCGACAGTGATCGACTGTTTTACGATCTTTCCGTTGTCCTTTTCTCTTGTGATCTGAATCTTCTTCGGATAGATCCGTGACTTATGACGGAAGACCAAGTGATCATTTATATCTTCTGCATCGCTGTCTTCACCAGGGATCTCAATCCTGGTATCGGTATATTCCTTCTGGTCCAGCACCCATTTCTTGAATTCAGCATCGGCTCCGCGCACAGACTGTCCATATACATATCCATCACGAGGATTATCTTCCTGGTCATTCTTTCCGTTGAGAAGATAGATGTTGTCAGATGTGTTGAGACCTCTGTCTGCGACGATGATGATCCTTCCGAAACCGTAGTGTGTACGAGCCCGATTGATGATCGGCAGCATATGTACTTTCTCTGATTGATTCCCGGGGAAGAGATCATAGGCAAGAGGGATGCCGGACCTGTCCATCAGCAGTCCCATCTCAACAATAGGATCTTTGCGATGATTCTTCTCAGGGCCATATTTGCGATAGCGCTCAAGAACAAGATTGCCATCATCATCTCTGTCGTCAACGTCTGGCTTGGAAATGTCGTAATAATAATTGGTGCAGTCAAAATATCCAACAGAAAGATCGCGGTGATATTTCGTGACAGAGTGATCGTAGATCCACTTCTGCAATTCCTTTTCGTTCTGTCCGAAGATGGTCAGTGCACTGTATACATCGTCAATGGAGAAGCTTCCAAAATTTTCAAAAAATTGATTCCGATTTTCGTAAGTGCTTTTCTTGGAAGCGGGAAATAGGATACGGGAATATACAAGCAGCTGGAAGATCTTGTCGGCATTATATTGAATATTCATCCCTTTAGTGACACTCTTCCAGAACTTATCCAGTTCAAGTTCTTTATACAGGATCTTAAGGATGCCATAGCCGACATTTTTCAGATCGTCCGTATCTGATTCCAGTTCTTCGTCAGCAGGGATCAGAGCAGTTCTAGCTTTGCGCTCTTTCTTTTCAGCATTCATGTCTTCAACAACCTGCCTGAAGTGCGAAACAGGATCAGCATATTGATCTTTGTAATCAGAATCATACCCAATGATCTGCACAGTCCTGTCTTTAGGCATACCGCTGTTTGGATCACGGTACTTTTCAGTGATGATCATGTATTTTCCTTTGGGCCTATTATACGTACGCAGATACATGGTCAGATACCTCCTGTAGATATTATACCATATAGCTCTACAGTTAGCTACACATAAAATATTAAGTATTGACACGAAAAATACCGCTGTCATGCGGTATCTGGATTGTTTTCAATTATCTAGCTTCAAAACTCAGGAGCTTCAATTTCCTGGATCAGTTTTTATGGATTTTCCTGTTCTTCTAAATATGGAAGTTCCAAGCATCTATGCGTATTCTAAGACAACTGCAATGGCAGAAAAGTTTGAAGCAATTGTATCGCTTGGTATGCTGAATAGCAGGTATAAGGATTTTTATGATATTTATATTCTTGCATGCAAAAACAAATTTGAAGAATTTGATTTTGCTAATTCTATTAAAGAGATTTTTGCACATCGACAGACAGATATAGGAAATATTGCAGCATTTGAAAATGATTTTATTAATGATCCACTTCACGAAAAACGGTGGAATTCATTTGTGAAGAAGAAAAAAATCACTGAAAGGTCACGCTAAAAGAAGCTATAAAAAAATCAAAAACTGATCATACCAATTATTGAAGACATTCAGATGAATACTGTCCGATAGAGAAGGTGGGACCCGGACCTTGAAAAATGGGGAAATGAACAGTAACAATTATTATTTCACTAAGATGTGAATGCAAGCTTTGCAATGAAATTGCAGCAGGATCATTTGTATCCTATGTTATGATAATATGATTATGATGGCATATGCTGATCACAGCAATTGCATCATTGAACTTACCGAATATGCTGGCAGGGAGAAAATATGAAGATAACATTTTATTATGTGCGTCATGGTGAAACACTGTTCAATGTTCTTGGCAGAATGCAGGGAGGCTGCGACAGTCCTTTAACGGAAAAAGGAATAGAAGGAGCACGGAATACGGCTTCTGCTTTAAGAAAGGTACGTTTTGCAAAGTGCTACAGTTCATCTTCTGAACGCGCGTTGGATACGGCGGATATTCTATGTGCACCGCATGCAGGACTTCAGCCGGTACCAATGAAGGAGCTGAAAGAATTTGATTTCGGCGATCTTGATGGCGAAAAGCAGGAAGAGTGCTGGAATATTATGAGCGAAGCATCTGTACAGGATGACTTTTCTTCTTTTCATGGTGAAGATCTAGAACGTTTTGATAAAAGGTCAAGAAAGGCCTTTGATCATATGGTCGCTGCCTCGGCAGATGGCGATACCGTTCTTGTTGTAAGCCATGGCAGTTATATGATGCATCTGATGAAGACATTGCTTTCTTTTGATCAGACAGAATATATTACACGGTGCAATCAGCTGGATAGATCATGGATGCCGAATGCGGGCATCTGTATCTTTACCTATGAAAATGGTTCATGGAAGATCATTGAAGAACCAATGAGCGCAGATGAATATCGTCAGAAGCATGAGCCAAAGAAAATGACATTCTATTATGTGCGCCATGGGGAGACATTATTCAATGTCAAAGGCAGGCTGCAGGGGCTATGCGATTCGCCATTGACAGAGAATGGCATTCATCAGGCAGAGAATACAAGAGACAAATTAAAAAATACAGAGTTTGCTTCGGCATACTGTTCAACCGCAGAGAGAGCCAGAGATACTGCTGAAATCATTCTGCAGGGGAGAAACATGCAGGCAGTATGGGATAAAAGAATCAGAGAAATATACTGCGGGAAGCTTGAAGGTGAAGCCGGTTTCAATGGCGAGATCAAAAAAAGATTCCTGGAAGGACATTATAGAGACGTTGGCGGAGAAGACAGAGAAGATGCAGCCAAAAGACTGCGGGAATTCCTCAGAGATGCCTATGATCAGGCGGCAGATGGGGATACGGTACTATTAGTATCGCATGGCGGAATGTATACAGTGCTGCTGAACAGTTTCTTTCATATCGATATTGAACAGATGTTCCAAAAAGCTGAAGCTGAACAGAGGGACCCTATTCCTAATGGCGGTATATGCATCTTTTCCATGGAGAATGGGAAGATAGAATTAATAAAAAAAATGGCTCTTCATCAATAAGTGTGGGTATATAAATCAGCGTATATGCTGATGTAATAAGCATTTAGGGTATAAAAATGGACATGAATTCCTTATACTGAGTTTTGCAAGCAACAGAAAGGAAATTCATGTCCAACAAAACTTTACTGAAACATCTCCTCCACGTCAAGCATACTGTCATCGATTCTTCAAGAATTGATGAAGAT
>JAAYWN010000133.1 GCA_012516665.1 Erysipelotrichaceae bacterium | reverse complement strand
TGAGGTCAGACAGGCAGGACTGGAATTGGGCATTCCAAAGGATCTCGTTTACAGACAGCCGTTCCCAGGACCTGGTCTTGGTATCCGCATTGTCGGTGAATTGACCGCAGAGAAAGTAAAGATCGTACAGGAAGCAGATGCGATCTATCGCGAAGAACTTGAAAAAGCAGGTATTGATATGGGCAAGGGACAGTTCTTTGCGGCCTTGACCAACATGAGATCAGTAGGTGTCATGGGAGATCACAGAACATATGATTATGCAGTAGCTCTCAGAGGCGTGATCACTTCAGACTTCATGACGGCAGAAGCTGCTGAGATTCCTTGGCAGGTACTGCAGACAGCAATGAATCGCATCATCAATGAAGTGAAGGGCGTCAACAGAGTACTTTATGATCTGACGAGCAAGCCTCCAGGAACAATAGAGTTTGAATAATATCCAGAACTAAAAAAAGCCCTATTTCAAGGGCTTTTCTCATGTTCGAGTAGTGCTGTGATTCTATTTTGATTCTAAATATGTATGAATGATTACAAATTACTATGTATTTACTGAGATATTACTTACTTTTTCCAAGCCACTTAGCTCTTGAATTGTTATGCAAGTTTTTAGAATATGCTGGATAGCTTAATAACCAATCTATGTATTGTTCTTTGGTAATCTTGCCTTGCGTATAATTGTTATATTCATCAAACCAATCCTTTAGAACATCCATGTCTTCCGTTGGAATGACATCTGGATCAAACTCTAGTAGGATTTTTTTATTTACTTCCGTAGGGTGTAATCCGTACAGATGGAAGTATTCGAAGAGATTGAAGATGAAACCATTATTTGTGGATGGATCAGGAATATCAATTGCATCAGGATTTACATGTAGACCAAATGCTATCTTTTCTAATATATCCTTCTTAGGAACTCTTGTGCCAGATTCGTATTGTGCCATTCGAACATCTGATGTTCTTTCCGACATACCTAATCCCATTCCAATTTCTTTCATGGTTTTTCCACGATAGGTTCTAAACCGCTTAATACGACTTCCTATACTCATTAGACAATTCCCCCTTTCCCCAAAAGTATAACATTTCAGTCACGTAGAGTGAATAAAAATCTAAACAAAAAAGTTTAGTATACTATTGGCCTAAGCAAATATGTTTAGTATCATATGGCTATGAAGTTAAACAGATATGCTTAGTAGGTAAAGATGAACAATCTATTTATTACTGCAGCTGAAATCGCTCAATATATGGGTAAATCAAAGGCTTATGGATACAAAATAGTACGTATCCTGAATCAAGAACTCACAAAGAAGGGGTATCTAGTCGTTGAAGGGCAAACAAATCGCCAATACTTTTATGATCGGTACTTTGGATTGGCTAAGGAAGGAGTTGATAAGGATGCCGGCTTACAAAGATGAAAAATTCGGTACCTGGTATTGCACATTCTACTGTGTCAATTTCAAGGGTGAGAACAAGAAAAACATGAAACGTGGTTTTGCTACAAAGCGAGAAGCACTGGAGTATGAGTATACATTCAAGCTAAAAGAAGCTCGCGATGTAACGATGCTCTTTGAAGAGTTTGTTTCGATTTATGAGAATGATTGCTTAAAACGTTTAAAATTCAACACAAATCTAACAAAGGAAGCCATTATTCATGACAAGATTCTTCCTTACTTCGGTAAAAGGAAACTTAATGAAATAAAACCAGCAGATATTATTGCTTGGCAAAATGAATTGCTGTCATATCGCACATCCTATGGGAATCCATACAGTACTGTTTACTTGAAGACTATTCATAACCAATTGAGTGCAATATTCAATTATGCCGTTCGTTTCTATGGATTGAAAGACAATCCTGCACGTATTGCAGGGAATATGGGCAAAGAGAAAAATAAAGAAATGTTGTTTTGGACTAAAGAAGAGTACTTACAATTCTCAAAGGTAATGATGGATAAGGAAGTGTCATTTATAGCCTTTGAAATTCTGTATTGGTGTGGTATTCGCTTAGGAGAATTATTAGCCTTAACAAAAAATGATTTTGATTTTAAGACAGAGACATTAAACATCGATAAGTCATACCAACGTCTGCAAGGAAAGGATTACATTGCAGAACCTAAAACACCACGTAGTGTCCGTAAGATTAAGATGCCAACATTCTTGTCGGAGGAAGTTGAGAACTATGTCAATTCCATTTATAAATTAGAACCAAATGAACGCATTTTCCAAGTTACAAAGTCATACATGCATCATGAAATGGATCGTGGATGCAAGAAAGCTGGTGTGAAAAGAATACGAATTCATGATTTAAGACACCCGTATGTCAAGCCCACGACAAAAAAATATCACTTCCGGCAAGGGGCAGAACGCTTCATTTCACAGGCTTTTTCAACTTCCTTTTGGCGCTTAGCCTCAAAGAAGTCGCGTAGCTTCTGCCTCTCATCGGGGAGAATACAAGTAAAGCTACCAGTGCTTGTCTGGCAATAAAAAACTGCTTTCATAGTCGTCCTCCTGTCAGACCACGGTATCAAAAATGTCTTTGATTTTGTAGACGATTTCAATGCGCTTATCCGGGAACACATACACCTTTTCGATGAGCATATCCGCAATGGAAGCGTTCAAGCCGTCCGCTTTTGCAATCTCTTGAATAATTTCCTGCCGCTAGATTTGTTCCGCGCGATGCTCCTGCGCCTGTTTTGCCTGTGTCATCAATGCGGCATGGGCGCTTTTTGTTTTTGTAAGCGAAACGTCCAGCACCTCTTTTTGCGCTCTGTATTCCGCAATGTCGATTTCGCCGGAAAGGAATCTTTCGTACAGTTTCATTTTATCGTCCTGTATGGCGGCGATCTGTGTCTCATATTCCGGCAAACTGTCAGAAGTGGGCGCGATGTTCTGTGCTCCTTGACCGCTTTCGCCGCTAACCTCAACAAGCTTTTGCAGCACCTCGAAGATGAGCTGTTCCAGCTCCGCAATCCCTATTTTCATGCCGTGGCAGCACATGGAGCTGTCCGCGTCAGAATGGCGGCAATGGTAGTAGGGTGTTTTCTGCATGACACGGGAGAGAGAATGGTCGCAACACCCGCAGATGATTCTGCCTTTCAGCAGATAATCATGCTGTTTTTTGTTCGGGATGGAATAGCGCCGGATGCCCTGCTTGGCTTGCTCAAACACTTCACCGGAAACGAGTGCCGGATGGTGGTCGGGAATGATGTACCATTTATCCCTGTCCTTCAAACGGCTTTTGTTGCCGCCTACCTCCAGCACGGAGCGTTTGCCGATGATATAGGTTCCGGTGTACTGTTCATCGTCCAGAATACGCAGAACGGTAGAACTGCTCCAGATGCCGCCTGTGCGGGATATATCGTGGGTATGGTTGCCCTTTGCGGCTTTGTATTCGCCCGGTGTGGGAATAGACC
>JAAYWN010000132.1 GCA_012516665.1 Erysipelotrichaceae bacterium | reverse complement strand
ATAAATCATACCACCTGACTTTTTTCATGTCAACAAATTTTTTTGAAATGTTGTTTTCAATCTTGATGACTCTTAAGTAGGGGCAGGAATGAATTTACCACTGTTAATCAGATATGTAAAGAACTTTTTTCAAAAGTTCAGGAATTTTTCATCAATCTTCATTCTTCGCTGCGAGACATCTCTAAATACACATCATAATAACGGTCTATGCATTCTTGGTTGAAAGGATCTTTTCCTTCTTTCATCATGTCGATCAGCTCGTCCATCTGCTTTTCCACAATACGCATAATATCTGTAGAATAGTTCATTTCTTTGGCATGTTCGGCATACTCGTTCTCATCCAGGATCTGATAACCGCCGTCGGGATATAATTTCACATCCAGATCATAATCAATATTCTTTACTGCTTCACCATCATATATAGATGGGGATGCAAGATTGCAGTAATAATACACACCTGTATGGCGGATCATAGAAATCACATTGAACCAATATTTGTTATATAAGAAGCAAATAGCCGGTTCTCTTGTGATCCATTTCCTTCCATCTGCTTCAATGACCCAAGCACGGTCTGTAACAGCAACAACGTGATCTTCATCTGCTTCCAGCACAAACGCTTTGCACCAGGTGCGGTGCAGGCTGCCATCATGTTTAAAACTTTGTATGTACGTGTAAGTACCTTTTTTTGGATACATAATGCCTCTTTTCTTCAGCTCACCCATTTTACTAATCAGACGAGCATCATGCAAATATTTAGCAAAAAGACCCTCCCGGCCAGGAAGGTCTCTCACTGATTCTTCAGATAGTAAATTCTGTATTTGTTTTTTTCAATGCTTTGACCAGTAGCGGAACCGCGATAACACAGATGATCATCGTAGCGAGGTTGTACCACGTATTATATGTTATAGAATACGTCCAGGCAGCCCATGAACCAGCGGCCGATCCTTCTGGAAAATAGAAGAATACACCGGAGATCACATTGCTGAACCATTTCAGCAGCATGGAAACAACAACGCCGATATAATAGTTGTACTTTGTATGTCCGGCAAAGACACAGGCTAGAGCAATGACGGCAAATGGGACAAAATAATCTAAGCAGTACTGGATCGGTGACAGGAAGAACTTTTCGCCGCCGAACAAGAATACCAGCAGCCAGCTCAGTGCACCGACGCCCAATCCCTTCTTCCATCCTAAGTGATACGAAGCAACGAATAAGGCAATGTACTCAAGTTCAATGGAACCGCCATCTGGCATGACTAAGAATGGAATCAGCTTGCTGACATACCATAGAACAACATACAGTGCGGAATAAAAAGCCATATAGGCCATGATGCGGATCGGATCTTTTTTCATAAAAAAACACCTCCCAATGTTTTGTTGGCAGGCGCAGGAATAAAACCGAACTCCCTACGCTAGTCTTACCTAGATCAGGTGATAAGGGTTTTTCTCAGCTTATGACAAGCACCCCTGTTCACGGCACTTATGATACCACAGTCAATATCTCGATACAATATGCTTTTTGATACGTTCGTGATACCATACATTCATGGAAAAAATTATCAATCAGCAGATTCGTCTCTTCTGCGATGAAACAGATGGCATCGCTGCTTTAGCGAATATCAGTGCATGCATCAAGCAGAATTATGACCGTTTGAATTGGGCGGGCTTTTACATTGTCCGTCAGAATGAATTGGTGCTCGGTCCCTTCCAGGGGAAAGTAGCATGCGTGCATATTCCTTTCGATAAAGGTGTCTGCGGAAAATGCTATACAGATCAGAAAGCACAGAGGATCAGCGATGTTCTTGCCTTCCCTGGCCATATTGCATGTGACAGTGAAAGCCGGTCGGAGCTCTGTGTACCGATCATTGTGAATGATCAGGTCATAGGTGAGATCGATCTGGATTCCCCAGAACCTGATCGTTTTACTTCTGAGATGGAAAATGAAATGCTGGAAGCTTCTAAGGACATTGCTTCCAGCATGCTTAAATATCATTGGAAATTCTAACGATATAATTCGTAGACAGATGTTTTTTCAAAATAGGAAGTTGCTTCATCAATAGCTGTTGCAGCCGAGAAAAACTGAATCTTGCTGCCGCCAAGCATGGTCTCATGGATCATGTTTTTTCTTGCCATAATGCTTCCAATCTTTGGAAAAACGGAACTGTCTATATCCAGATCTAAATATTTTTTCCAAACAGGTGATGTGCCATCATTGATGCATCCGCCCATGATCTTGATCGGGCGGCAGTCTGTACGATATTCTGCCAGATGCATGCATGTTGCAGAATCAAAATCAGCACCAATGAGCAGAACATACCCTTTTAATTCATATAATCGAGCCGTCGGCGATTCTTCTGCCAAGGCAAAATGCAGCGACTGCCGATTGCACAGCAGTCTGGCATATCTCCCCCATGCTGCATATGCACAGCTTGGATGATTTGAAATTACAACATCTTCCCGATGACGGAAATTTTCCGGTACTGCACCCACCCCTGAAATATCAGAGCACTTTGGATCGAACGGAGGTATTGCCTTCCGGATCTCGCCATAGCTTTCCGGGGCGACAGGCGGGTTGCACCAATCACTTGGTTCACTGTTGCCGCTGGACTGTACCGGCATCAGAATTGTTCCGCCCTCTTCTTCCAGTTCCAGCAGAGCATCAACGACGGTCTGGGCACCGCCGATAATCCAATTAAAAGAAGAAAGTTTTGTGTGAACTTCAATAATCTGACCTTTCTTAACACCAAGCTTGATCAATGCTGCTTTCAATTGGTCTTTCGTTACAGGGTCCTGCACAATTTTCTTCTTTTCCGACATTATAGTTTACTGTACTCCTTTGCAATTTCCGTTCCCACAGCCGCATTATTGAACACCAGCTGAATATTTGCCGCCAAAGATTTTCCTTTCGTGATCTCAGCAATCTTTGCTAACAGAAATGGCGTGCACTGTTTTCCTTTAATGCCCTTTTCATCCATTTCTACAATTGCTTCATCAATCACTTTGTTGATTTCTTTTGGATCCATTGAATACTCTTCAGGGATTGGATTCGTAATAAGAATACCACCATTTAAACCAAGATCTCTCTTAGCTTTTACAATATTTGCGGCATCTTCAGCATTTTTAATGGCATAGTCAACTTTCAGGCCGCTGGTGCGTGTATAGAAAGCAGGCAGTTCTTCTGTCTGATAGCCAAGCACTGGCACTCCTTTTGTTTCAAGGACCTCCAATGTCTTAGGCAGATCCAGAATAGCCTTTGCGCCAGCACAGATGACAGTTACATTTGTTCTGCCAAGTTCTTCCAGATCAGCAGAAATATCAAATGTTGTTTCTGCCCCGCGATGTACACCGCCGATACCGCCGGTCACAAAGAATTCGACGCCAGCCATAGAAGCCAAGATCATGGTCGTTGCGACTGTCGTTGCGCCCCAGCTCTTTTCAGCTAAGATCATCGGCAGATCGCGGCGGGATACCTTTGGAATAGACATGCCCCTTTTGCCCATTTCTTCTATCTCTGCCGGTGTCAGTCCGACGACGCCAACGCCATCTACCAAACCAACAGTGGCCGGAATGCCGCCATGCGCACGGATGATGCCCTCAACTTTCATAGCTGTTTCAACATTCTGTGGATATGGCATGCCGTGTGAGATGATCGTACTTTCCAATGCAATCACCGGTTTTTTCTCCTGCAATGCTTTTTCTACTTCTGGATTTACTCTGACTTTCATAATATTCTCTCCTCTATTTTCATATCTTCAATCCCCTTCAGGATCTTCTGACTGTCTAAGCTTCGGCGCCTGACCGCATCATGCTCAATGGCGGTAACGGCGGTGCTAATAGCAAACTGGATAGCCTGCAGCGGATCTTCTCCTCTGGCTCTGCGGCATACGTATGCCCCAAGCAGCGAATCTCCGCCGCCGGTCGCATTTTCCAATGAGATCACGCGATGCTTCAGCCACACTTTTCTTTCTTTTGTACCTAGAAGAATTCCTCGTTCTGCCATAGAAATAATAATTTCATCAACCCCGTGCTGCAGGAACCAGTCCAGGCTCTCGCATGCACTCTGATCATCCTGGATCCAGATCCCCGTCAGTTCCTGCGACTCATATTGGTTCGGTTTAAAAATCGACAGGCTGTTCAAAGAATCTTTCAGCCGCACGGCTTTAGCAGTAGATACTGGATCAGCTGCTACACGGCACGGTGCTTTCTGCAATATATAATCAATGCACTGCATATCAAGATTGGAATCAATGATAATAATGTCCTCTTTTGACAAATGGCCAAGCACCGGTTTCAGCATTTCCACCGTCATGCGGCGCAGGATGCGCATATCGCTCATCGCAATTTTCATATCACGATTATTATCTAAAACAGCAATATACATAGAGCTTGGCAATTGCTCATCAATGCTCGATTCACTTGTGTCCATGCCTAAAGACTCGCAGTCCCTGCGCATCATCTGTCCATATTCATCATTAGAAAAAACAGTAACAAATTTTGTCTTTTGTTTCAGCAATGCACAGATCTGAGCAATATTTCTGCCAACACCGCCATAGGAAACTGAAATCGTCCCTGGATTGGAATCAAAGTTCTCCAGCGGTTCCAATGATGATCCGCAGATATCAATGTTTGCCCCACCAATAACACAGATTGTATTTTCCATATTGCTCTCCATATTATGCTGTACTTAACGCACCGACATCATCCGGGAAAACAATATAATACCACAGTTTTTGGCCGATCAATCATGAATCTCAGAATTTGCTCTGTCGATCATTCTAACTTTATTTTCTCTTCCCATCAAATCATAAAAATACCGCCATTGCGGTACTGAATACAGGGGAATGGTCTCTTTCCCTAACTGCGCAGATCCATCAACATCTTTTTCATTGAAAGAGCAATTTTTCTCTTCCCCATGGCAAACAATGATCATACCTGCCATAACATCGATGCCTGCTCCCTGAAGCTCCCATTTTGCAAAGTATTTGTTCTTAAAGATACTGCTTGGGGGAATAGGCATTTTCACAGCCCCCAATGCCGTCAGTATTGTTTCTGATTTTGCTGTATCTTTGACATCCATCATCAGGTCAATATCATGGAACACATCTGTAATGCCACGAAAATACAGCAGCATAGATGCACCGACTGCCTAATGGATCCCGGCTGTATTAAAGCTATGTGCAATTTTCTCAAGTACAGCCAATATATTCTCCTGATCCGTCATATTCCTGATATTTTCCTTTTCTGCCTCTATTGTACTTCAAAAAAGTACCAAAAAAAAAGCATCCTGTTTTCAGCAGGACACTTCTCTTTCTCAATAATTATATGCTTTGATTTCAAAGAATGACTGTGGGTGATTGCAGCATGGGCATACTTCCGGAGCCTTTTCACCAACATAGATATATCCGCAGTTGCGGCACATCCATACCTGCTGACCATCCTTTGTAAAGACCTTGCCATTCTCCAGATTGTCCAGCAGCTTCTTATAGCGCTCTTCATGCGTCTTTTCAATAGCCGCGACCATCTTGAACTTAGCAGCGATCTCCTTGAATCCTTCTTCGTCAGCTGTTACCGCAAAACCAGCATACATGTCTGACCACTCATAGTTTTCGCCATTGGCCGCTGCCTGAAGATTCTCAGATGTATTGCCGATGCCGTTCATGTACTTGAACCAGAGCTTTGCATGTTCTTTTTCATTGCCTGCTGTCTCATCAAAGATGGCAGCGATCTGCTCTAAGCCTTCCTTGCGAGCCTGGCTGGCAAACCAATTGTACTTATTGCGTGCCTGTGATTCTCCGGAAAATGCTGTCTGAAGATTCTCCAATGTTTTTGAGCCTTTTAAATCTTTCATCTTATTTCCTCCTAATAGGATTATATCCTACTTGTAATTTTATCAGAACCTTTTGAAGTATCAATCAAAATGCTCTTGATATTATTTATTACTCAGTCCTTTCCCAGTTTCACTTCCATAACGACCGGATTATGATCGCTATTCTCGAATGCTTTGCTCTGTGTCTTGATGCTGCTGACATCAATATTCTTAGAAACAATATAGCCATCGATCATGTAATACTGAAAATCTGTCTGATCTGCATTGACATAAGCTTTATCCAAGGAGCGGCATGTTGGAATACTGTTATCCATATGGAACTGCCAGTCAGATGAAAATTCACTCTCATCAATTTCACCGCAATGCCAAGTACCTTCGTATTCAGGATACATACTGTCATCAATACTGGAGAAAGTCTGATTGAAGTCACCTCCTGCGATGACATAGTTGCCTTCATCCGCCTCTTTCTGCAGGATCTCCCGCAGCATCTCTGTCTGTGCCTTTTTGCCTTCACCGTCGTCATATGCTTCTAGATGAAGATTTGCCAAAACAAGATACTTGCCGGATGCACTGCCATCATCATTCATGATCGGAATGCGGTCAACCATGACGCATCTCTTCAGATTAGCCAAGCGTACTGGCCAAGAGAAAGGACACGGAAGCTGATATCTTGTTGATTCCTCAATAGAATAGGATGAATAAGTAACAATGCCGCTGTTGACCTTGCCAATCGGCGGTAACGGATAAGGTATAAAGGCCACCTTAAAGTTATAGGCAAAAGTCGAATTGTTCAGACGCGAAGCATTGCTGTCGGCAAGCATGTTCTGTATGGTCTCTTGTTCGTTGATATCATGTGAACGAGAGGAATTCAGGTCAACCTCCTGCAGGAAAAGTACATCAGGATCGACTGTTTTGATCTCATCCGCAATACCGGTCAGATTTTCTTTTACGCGTGTTTCATCTGCTGTATTGACTGATTTTCCGCCATCCATAAAGAAATCTGCATTATTTCCAAGTGCTCCGTAGCCAACATTCCACGTCATCAGTTTCAGGGAAGCATTGAATTTCAATTCTTTACCATTATCCCCTGCTGATACAACTTCCAGCTGTTCTTTATCTGATGGCTTATATTCGCTCACTGTCAGAAAGGCCAGAAGCATGGCAACGCATACAACAATTACTGCTAAGGCCCTGGCTGCCCAGATCAGCACCGACTGCCAAGGCTTTCTTTTCTTTTTTTTATTTTTCATGTAAATGATCTCTTTTCTCCCCACTGCTGCTTTATTCATTATACCTATATCTTCCTGAAATCGTATCCATATAAAAAAACTCTTTCCAGCGAGCATGCCATTAGAAAGAGCTATGATTTGCGTGATGCATAGATCTGCTTAAATTCAGGCAGACAGATTGTTAAGCATGTCAGCATCTGAGCTGAGAAAGTACCGCATTGCCCTTCCTCGATCATGGAATACGCTTCGTCTGGAGAATATGGCGGCTTATAGCAGCGTTCACTTGTCAGAGCATCAAAACAGTCAGCGACCGATACGATCTGTGCCGCAATTGGGATCTCGTCACCCTTCAATCCCTGTGGGTATCCTTTCCCATCGTACTTTTCATGATGGAACATGCAGATATCATAACTGATCTGATGCATTTCCTCATCCTGGATCCATTCCAGTTCATCAATGATGGCAGCGCCCTTTGTGGTATGCGTCTTCATGACTTCAAATTCTTCAGGTGTCAATTTCCCCGGTTTCAGCAGGACACTGTCAGGAATGCCGATCTTACCGACATCATGCAGGGCAGCCGCTGAAGCAATCATCTCCACCTTTTCATCTGTCAGATGATATTCTGGGTTATGGCTCATTACCGTTTTCGCTAAAGTCAAAGAGTAGCGACGGATCCTTTTGACATGCAGGCCTGACTCAAGGCTGCGAAATTCCACAACAGAGCTCATTACATCAATAATGTTATTATTCGTAATGCGAAGCTGCTTCTCCTGTGACTTCAGCTGAGCAATCTGCTTTTCCAGCAGTTCCGTCTGCCGGCCTACGACTTCCTTCATATGATTCTTATTTTCATAAAGCTCAACAGCCCGCTTCAGACGTGCTTTGACGATCATGCCATCAAACGGTTTATGAATAAAATCGAAGGCGCCCTTCTGATATCCATCCCTTTCAAATTCAACCGAACGATCTGCTGAGATCAGCAATACGGGAATGCGGTCCAATACTTTTTCTGACCGCAGCGTATCCAGCACCGCAAAGCCATCCATATTCGGCATGATGACATCCAGCAGTACAGCTGAAATATGATCGGCATTCTGATGAATGATCTTCAGTGTTTCCGTTCCATCGCCTGCTTCCAACAAATTATATTCATCTTTTAAGATCTCACGCAGTATCACGCGATTTACTTCTACATCATCTGTGATCAGTACTGTTTTCTTTCCCATAGTTCCCTCCGTGACAAACAATGGTCATCTTTTCGCGCTGCAGCCAGATCTAAGACATTAAAATATTGTCGCCTATTTCACTAAGGATGCGGCGGGCTTTCAAAAAGACTGCCTTGCCGCTGTATGCCATATCGGCATATCCTTTTAAATAAAAAGATACTGTTATGCTGATCATAATAGATAATTTATATCAAATCAGTATGAATCAGTATCTTTTATATAAACTCTATTCATTCTTAGATTGAAAAGAACATTGTATCCCTTGAAATGCGTTTCCATTATACCACCAGCACTTTCTTTTTGGGATGCAGCATATGCACTTTTCATGCATGTTTTTACACAAGAGCATAAAAAACCAGTATATTCCCAATTTTTCAGTATAAGTCATCCACCCACGGGCCCATTCTCACGATCTTCTCTTATATCCTTCTGCCGCCTTCCATACTATAATAGAAGTGTCAGCGAAGCCTATAGATGCTTCCGAGGATCTCACTTATGGAACAGATGATCGTTGCCGCTATCATTGCCTGTATGATCCTGCCAATTTTGGTGATTTTCATCAATCAGCACAAAGACCGCAATCATTGATGCAGACAAAAAGCCAGAATAAATGAGGCTTCATCAGGAAGAATGGGTTAATTTCATAGCTTTGTAGGGAAGCTGCACATCTATATCAGAGCACTTGAGCATGATCATGTCGATCATGTTCTTT
>JAAYWN010000131.1 GCA_012516665.1 Erysipelotrichaceae bacterium | reverse complement strand
GATCCTCGGCGGTGCCTATGGCATTGCTTGGATACTGCGCGTTTTGGCACAGCGGCAGACAGATTGCTGAAATTGTTAGGGAATCCGCAAGGATCCTCTTTTCTTTGCATTTTCGGTATGCTAGTATATTCCTGTTTGAGGGAGTAATTCCACAGTGATACTGTGCGGCATTTCGTCAGGACGGTGCAGCTACCCGGGATGCTTGAAGAAAAGAATGAGACTCATACACACAGATCAAGTGCGTGCATGGGTCTTTTATTATCTGATGCACAAGGAGGAATGATGGAAAAAGTATATACAGAGAATCCCGCAGAAGTGCTGAAAAACATGGGGAGCAGCGCAGATGGACTGAGCAGTCATGAAGTGCAGCTCAGAAGAGAAAAGTATGGTCCCAATGCATTGAAGGCAGCGGCGAAGATCTCCAATTGGAAACGGTTCTTGGAACAGCTGAAAGATCCGATGCTGATCATGCTGATGTGTGCCGCTGTGATCTCGGCAGCGACCAGTGCAGTCAGCGGTGAATCGATGGCCGATGTCATTATCATTGCGACTGTCGTTCTGCTGAATGCAATTTTAGGTGTTCTGCAGGAGTCTAAAGCAGAACAGGCTATTGCTGCTCTGCAGACGATGACAGCAGCGACATGCAAAGTGATCCGCAATGGACGGCAGTCAAGCATTCCCAGTGCCGACCTTGTACCGGGCGATATTGTCGTTCTCGAAGCAGGCGATGCGGTACCGGCTGATGGCAGACTGCTGGAAGCAGTATCTTTAAAGATCGAAGAAGCAGCTTTGACAGGAGAATCTGTGCCGGTCAATAAAATGATCGATATCCTGCAGATGGAATCGGATGAAGCAGAAGTCCCGCTGGGCGATCGTACAAATATGTGCTATATGGGCTCTTCTGCAGTCTATGGCAGAGGCATTGCGGTGATCACCGAGACCGGTATGGATACGGAAATGGGCAAGATCGCAGATGCTCTGAATCAGACAAAAGATGAGAGCACGCCTCTGCAGATCAAGCTGAATGAGCTTGGCAAGAAGCTTTCATGGCTGGTTATCTTTATTTGTATCTTTATCTTTATTTTTGATCTTGTGATGGCGGGTGAATTTACCCTGAGCGGCATTCTGAGCACGTTCATGATTGCTGTATCTTTGGCAGTTGCTGCGATACCAGAGGGACTTGCGACCGTCGTTACGGTCGTTCTGTCCATCGGTGTCACAAAGATGTCCAAAGCAAATGCGGTGATCCGCCGCCTGACGGCAGTTGAGACACTTGGCTGCACGCAGATCATCTGTTCCGATAAGACCGGCACGCTGACGCAGAATCGCATGACGGTCGTCAAGAATACCGGAAATACAAAAGAATTGGCAGCGGCCATGGCGCTGTGCTCTGATGCTTATTTAGATGAAAATGGGAATGCGGCTGGGGAACCGACCGAAGCAGCACTGGTCGCTTTTGCGAAGAGCGAAGGCATGCCGAAAACAGAGCTCAGCATCCAGCAGCCGCGGATCGGCGAAGCACCGTTTGATTCGATGCGGAAAATGATGTCAACGATCCATGAGACAGCAAATGGCATTGTGCAGTATACAAAGGGTGCGCCGGACATTGTGCTGGGACAGTGCACATCTTATTTAGAGGATGGGCAGGTCAAGCCGATGACGTCAGAAAAGAAGCAGGAGATCCTGACGGCCAATAAAGAAATGGCGGACCAGGCCCTGCGTGTCTTGTGCGCCGCGGAAAGAAAGTACGATGAAAAGCCGATCGAGGAATCACCGAAGAGCTTAGAAAGAGATCTGACATATATTGGGCTTGTGGGCATGATCGATCCGATCCGTCCGGAAGTCAAAGCGGCGATTGTGGAATGCCGTGAAGCAGGCATTACTCCGATCATGATCACCGGCGATCATAAAGATACAGCGATCGCGATTGCTAAGGAACTTGGTATTCTGGATGATCCTTCGCAGGCGATGACTGGTGCTGACCTAGATCGTCTGAGCGAAGAAGAATTCAAGAAAAATATTGGAAATTATCACGTCTATGCCCGGGTGCAGCCGGAACATAAAGTACGCATTGTGAATACTTGGAAACAGAAGGGCGCGGTCACGGCAATGACGGGCGACGGTGTCAATGACGCACCATCGATCAAAGCAGCCGATATCGGCATCGGTATGGGTATCACCGGCACGGATGTCACAAAGAATGTGGCGGATATGATCCTGGCCGATGATAATTTTGCGACCATCGTCAATGCCGTAGAAGAAGGACGCAGGATCTACGACAATATCCGCAAAGCGATCCAGTTCCTGCTGTCTTCCAATATGAGCGAAGTCATGGGCGTCTTTGTCTCGACGATCATGGGCTTTACTTTGCTGAAGCCAGTGCATCTATTGTTCATCAATCTGATCACGGACTGTTTCCCTGCACTTGCCTTAGGCTTGGAAAAAGGGGAGAAGGATATCATGAAGCGGTCACCGCGCAGCACCAAGGATTCTATCTTTGCCGGCGGTATGCTGTGGGATATTCTGTATCAGGGCGCATTGATCACAGCTTTGACGATCGTTTCTTATATTCTCGGCCATTCCATGGAAATCGGTCATTTTGAAATGCCGCATGGAATTTCTCCGGATGGCATGACTATGGCTTTCCTGACAATGAATATGTGCGAGATCTTCCATAGCTTCAATATGCGCTCGACCAGAAATTCAATCTTTACGCTGCAGTCGCAGAATAAAGTACTTTGGCTGGCAATGCTGGGCTCCTTAGCTCTTGTGACATTGGTGCTGGAAGTGCCGGCAGTCGCCGGTATGTTCGGTTTTACTCCCGTCAGCTGGATGGAATACGGCATCGCTCTGGGCTTATCGATCCTGGTGATCCCGGCAGTTGAATTGGTCAAGGCAATTGAAAGAGCCTGTACAAAAACGGCAGACTGACAATTTGGCATCTCAGACATTTCGCATATAATAATGACATGGACAAATTGACATACCGCAGTGCGGAACGCAGCGATATCGGAGAGATCTTTGCGATGGAAAGCCTTCTTGTGAAGCAGTATGAAGACCCGACGATCGTTGATCTGGAACATGCACTGCAATGGTGCCGCACGAAGATCGAAGGAAATTGGGAAGCCTATACATGCATCTATTGCAATGGGCAGAAGGCAGGATACTTTCATTTGATCCAGCAGCCTGATCTCCGTACTGAACTGGATGATTTTCTGATCCTTCCCTCTTTCCGCCATCAGGGCATCGGCAGTGCTGTGCTGGATCAGATCCTGCATGATACGGATGAGCCTATTTATCTCTATGTCTATCAGAAAAATCAGCGGGCTGTATCTTTTTATACAAAAAAAGGATTTCAGATTGAAAGAATTGTTTCGCCGACCCGTATGATCCTGAAGTATCGAAAGTGAGGTGCGTATATGGAAGCAGATTTGAATGAAGCGGTCAATACCGCAAATGATGCACTGTTCCATCTGCAGAAAGCAGATGAAATACTGGGGCATGCAGAAAATTGGGGCTTTGTGGATCTTTTTGCCGGAGGCATGATCACAACGATGATCAAGCGTTCTAAGATGTCCGATGCAAAGAGGGAAATTGAACAGGCGAAGAGATCGATGCAGCGGCTGTCCGGATATCTCCAGGATTTCCGCAATATGCCGAATATGACAGTGGATATGAATGGATTCTTAGGATTTGCGGATTATTTCTTTGACGGTGTTGTGGCAGACTGGTTCGTACAGACGAAGATCAATGATGCCCGTCGGCAGGTCAAGGATGCGATCTCAGAAGTTCAGGGAATCTTAGATGGATTGGAGGAAATGCAATGATCGGTGTGATCGATGTGGGCGGCGGACTGCGCGGCTCTTACGGTGCCGGGGTATTGGATTACTGCATGGACAATGACATTGTCTTTGACTATGGCATCGGCGTCTCGGCCGGCAGTGCAAATATCGCTTCTTATCTGGCGCATCAAAGAGGAAGAAATTATACCTTCTATACAGAATACATGTCTCGGCCGGAATATATCGGCTGGAAAGCACTGCTGAGGACGAAGTCCTATGTGGGACTGGAATATATCTACGGCGATCTTTCGGATTCCTGGGGAGAGTATCCTCTGGATTGGGCAAAGATCAAAGAAAATCCGGCACCGTTCAAGGTGGTCGCGACCAATGCTTATACTGGTCTTCCGGTCTACTTTGATAAGGATGAGATGCGGCAGGATGAATATATGGCTATCAAGGCTTCCTGCAATGTACCGGTCGTTGACCGTCCCTATATGATCCATGGTGTGCCTTACTATGACGGCGGTATCTCTGATCCGGTGCCTTATAAAAGGGCCATGGAAGATGGCTGCGGCAGATTGGTCATTATCCTGACCCGGCCGAAGAACTATCGCCGGATCGCCAAGACGGATGAAAAGGCAGCGCATCTGCTTTCGGCTGTCTATCCTTCGGCAGGCAAAGATGTTCTGAGCCGAGGAGAACTGTACAATCGTCAGGTAGATGAAGCAATAGAATTAGAAAAGCAGGGCAAGGTGCTGATCGTTGCTCCAAGCGACATTGGTCATATGAAGACATTGACCAAAGATGTCACGACGATCCGGGAACTCTATTTAAAGGGATATCATGATGCGGATGCCATCCCGGACTTTATCAAGCAGAAGTAAAAGCAATCGGATACCAATGATTGCTTTTTTTCGTTATGATAGATGCATGGAACGATATTTTACATTTTCTGCATACTGCCGTCAGAATTTCGGCAGAAAGCTTTATCGGGTCTGTCTGGATGCCGGCATGACCTGTCCCAACCGCGATGGTACGCTTGGCTCACGCGGATGTATCTTCTGCGATGAAGGAGGATCGGGTGATTTTGCGATTCCGTATCATGGTCAGAAACTTGCGCCGACCGATCTGATCTTCAATCATCAGGATGCGAAAGAAGGAGACTATATTGCCTACTTTCAATCGTATACAAATACGTATGCACCTATAGCAAAGCTGAGATCTCTTTTTTCATCTGCTTTGGCAGATCCTTTATTTGCGGGCATCTCGATCGGTACGCGGCCGGACTGCTTAGGCAGAGATGTCTTGGCACTGCTGGAAGAATTGAAACTGGAGCATCCGGAGAAGTTCATCTGGTGCGAACTGGGACTGCAGACGATCCATGAGGAGACGGCTGTATGGATGCGGCGGGGATATGCGCTGCCGGTCTTTGATGAAGTAGTGCATTCGCTGCAGAGACTTGATATACCGGTGATCGTGCATTGCATCCTTGGCTTTCCGCAGGAAACAGAAACACTGGCGGTGCAGACGATGGAACATCTCAATGCATTAAAGATCGATGGCATTAAACTGCAGCTGCTGCAGTACCTTACCGGTACGGATCTTGGCGCCATGTATCAGGAAGATAAAGAGAAGTTCCATGTCATGAGCTTGGAAGAATATGTGCATGAGATTGTGCAGTGCATCGGTCATCTGAATCCATCTATTGCGATCCATCGGCTGACGGGAGATGGCAATGGCGAAATTCTGTTAGCACCATTGTGGAGCCGGGATAAGAAAAGAGTCCTGAATCTGATTCGCCATGAAATGAAGAAAGAAAATATCATACAGGGAAGTCTTGAGGACAAATCAAATGAATGCATATGTACAGAAGATCAGAGATGAATTCGGACAGGGAGATGCCAAAAGGGATGCGGTGCAGAAGACACCGGAAGATGTCATGCGCTTTGATGATATCTCTTATGGAACAGATGACCCTGAACTGCAGAAATTGGATGTCTATCGGCCAAAAGATCGTTCCGGAAAACTGCCGGTGATCCTCAGTATCCATGGCGGCGGCTGGGTCTACGGGACCAAAGATGTCTATCAGTGGTACTGCATGTCGTTAGCTGAAAGAGGCTTTGCGGTGGTGAATTATTCCTATCGTTTAGCTCCTGAATATCGTTATCCTGCTTCATTCGAAGATACCAGTGCAGCAGCACAATGGATCATTGATCATGCCGAACAATATGGTTTTGATACAGCACATATCTTTGGTGTCGGTGACAGTGCTGGGGCACACATGCTTTCTGTATATGCCGCTGCTTTAACGAATGAACAATATAAGGTGCCTTATGTTCTTCCTAAAGGTTTTGCTTTTCAGGCGATTGCATTGAATTGCGGTATATATGATTTTGCAAGTAACTCTTTAGGAGATAGGGATCCTGTCATTCAGTATTTCCTGCCGGATAATTGTCAGGAAACGCTGTATAAAGAGATCAGCACCATTCATTGGATCAATGAGAATTATCCGCCATGCTTTATTATGACATGCCCAGGAGACTTTCTTAATGCGGCACCAGAGAAACTGATTCCTGTATTGAAGAAGAACAGCATACCTTTTGTATATCGAACATATGGCAGTGCTAAGCATCCATTGGCACATGTATTTCATTGCAATATGAGGCTGCAGGAAGCAGCTTTATGCAATGATGAAGAATGCAGTTTCTTTAACACATTCATTAATGATGTTTCACAAGCATCATGTCATGAATAATCATCTATACTAAAACATATCTTCTTTTTTCATAGGGGGAACGTTTACACAAGATTATTTAAACACTCTTATGGTTTCATCCAGCCTAATAAGAACAATTATGGTACAGACAATTTGGCCATATAGTCGAATGACTCATTTTTCGGTATCAGAAAGTGACTGTTTCCAATGGCAATCATTTGGATAAAGCATAAGTTCATTGTGCATTAAGCATACTGTATGGTATTGAAACATTGTAGAATAAATATATCTGAGGAGGAAGAATCTATGTTGGATGAATCGTTTGTAAAAGGCATGCCGAAGCTTGGCTTTGGTTTAATGAGACTGCCGAGAGAAGATACTGAGAAAGATATCATTGATGTGGAGCAGACGGCGGAAATGGCGGATCTGTTCTTTCAGAGCGGACTGAAGTACTGCGACAGTGCGTATGTATATCCGGGATCGGAAGAAGCAGCGCGGGAAGCGATTGTGAAAAGACATCCGCGGGATTCTTTCTATATCACTTCAAAACTGAATGTGAATGCCAAGGGTGTCAATGATGAAGATTCCGCAAAAGCAGAGCTCACTGAATCACTGAAGAGGGAAGGCGTCGATTATATCGACTTCTATCTTCTGCATGCTTTGGGGAAAAAGAATATCCAGCGCTTTGATGACTGGCATCTTTGGGACTATGTCAAAGAACTGAAAGAACAGGGAAAGATCAAGCATTACGGGTTTTCTTTCCATGATACGCCAGAGCTCTTGGATGAACTTCTGACCAAGCATCCGGATGTTGAATTCGTTCAACTGCAGATCAATTATGCGGACTGGGACAATCCGGCGATCCGTTCCCGAGAATGCTATGAAACTGCTCGCAGGCATAACAAACCGATCATTGTAATGGAACCGGTCAAGGGCGGTACTTTGGCCAATCCACCGAAACCGGTAGCGGATCTTCTGAAGAAAGAAGATCCTGCAGCGAGCTGCGCGTCCTGGGCGGTGCGTTTTGTCGCATCTCTGCCAGGTATCATGGTCGTACTGTCCGGCATGTCCAATCTTGAGCAGATGCAGGACAATACATCTTTTATGGGCGACTTCAAGCCGCTGTCTGCCCATGAGCAGGAAGTGATCCGACAGGCCCAGAAGATCCTGGCGGGGATCCATCAGATCCCATGTACAGGCTGCCATTACTGCACCGGCGGATGTCCAATGAAGATCAATATTCCTGATCTGTTCGCTGATATGAATATGAAACTGATTTATGACAATACCGAAAAAGCAAAGAAGAATTATGCCATGGATATCAAAAGCGGTTCCGGCAGGGCTTCGGATTGTGTGCAGTGCGGTCAGTGCGAAATGCAGTGCCCGCAGCATATTGAGATCCGCAGCTGGCTGAAACAGATTGCGGAGACGCTGGAATGAAAGCACTGTATCTAGAATGCGGCATGGGCATCAGCGGCGATATGCTGCTTGG
>JAAYWN010000130.1 GCA_012516665.1 Erysipelotrichaceae bacterium | reverse complement strand
TGTCGGTGCTAAGGATGCGGAAAGAGTCATTGTTGCTATGGGCTCTGTTACTGATACGATCACTGAGACGATCAACGCTCTTGTTAAGAAGGGTGAAAAGGTCGGTCTGATCAAGGTCTATCTGTATCGTCCATTCTCACAGAAGTATTTGGAAGCTGTTCTTCCTTCTACTGTCAAGACAGTTGCTGTTCTTGACCGTGCTAAGGAAGTCGGTGCAAGAGAACCATTATTCCTTGATGTCAGCTATGCGCTGCGCAAGCACAATCTGACAATCATCGGCGGCCGTTATGGTCTGTCTTCCAAGGATACAAATCCTAGTGACATCAATGGTGTCTATGAAGAAATGAAGAAGTCTGAACCAAAGGAAGAGTTCACAATCGGCATCGATGATGATGTAACACATCTGTCATTGGAGCCAGTAGATATCCATGTTGATGCAGATTATACATCATGCCTGTTCTATGGCTTAGGTTCTGATGGTACTGTCGGTGCAAACAAATCTACTGTTAAGATCATCGGCAACAACACAGATCTTTATTCACAGGCTTATTTTGCATATGATTCAAAGAAGGCTGGCGGCATCACCAGATCTCATCTGAGATTCGGTCCTACTCCGATCCACAGCCCATACTATATCAACAAGGCAGACTTTATTTCCTGCTCACAGCCAAGCTATGCATTCAAGTATGACATGGTCCGCGATCTGAAAGAGGGCGGCACATTCTTACTGAATACCACAGTTTCTGCTGATGAAGTTGAAAGCAAGATGCCTAACAGAATGCTGAAGGGCTTAGCTGACAAGCATGCAAAGTTCTATGTGATCGATGCAACAAAGCTTGCTCGTGCTACACATATGGGATCTCATACAAACACGATCCTGCAGTCTGCTTTCTTTGCTCTGAATCCGCAGATCATGCCTTATGAGAAGTCTTTGAAGCTGATGAAGGATTCTGCTCGTACAACATATGCCCGCAAGGGTGAAGAAGTTGTCAATAACAACATTGCTGCTATTGATAAGGGATCTGAAGGACTGGTTGAAGTCACGGTTAAGCCAGAATGGTCTAAGCTGACAGTCAAGAGTGCTCTGTATGAAATGACTGGCGATGATCATTATGATAACTATGTTCAGAAGATCAATGCATTGGAAGGCAATGATATGAAGGTCTCTGAGTTCGTCAAGGACAATATCATTGATGGTTCTATGCCTGAGAATGTATCCTTCAAGGAGAAGAGAAACATTGCTTCTTATGTCCCTGAATGGAATGCAGATAAGTGCATCGAGTGCGGTCAGTGCGCATTTGCCTGCCCACATGCTACGATCCGTCCGTTCTTAATGACCGAAGAAGAGTGCACAAAGGCTTCTGCTATTGCTAAGGACAATGGATTTGAACTGACATACAAGGATCCGACTCCTGCATATAAGGGAGCTAAGGAAGCCGGTCTGAAGTTCAGAATCCAGCTTGCTACTGAGAACTGCGTTGGATGCGGCGTCTGTATGACAGTCTGCCCAGTCGGCGATGGCACAAAGGAGAATCCAAGAGCCTTGACTGCTAAGCCAATTGCAACCCAGATGAAGCAGGAACCAGTTGCTGACTATCTGTATAAAGAAACACCGGCTAAGCCTCAGTATGGCATGGCGAATACAGTCATGGGTGTATCTCTGGAACGTCCTTACTTTGAAGTTTCCGGATGCTGCCCAGGATGCGGCGAAGCTCCATATTACAGACTTGCTTCACAGATGTTCGGCAAGGATATGATGGTCGCAAATGCTACTGGATGCTCTATGATCTACTGCTCTGGCACACCATCGAACCCATTCTCTATTGATGAGAACGGTGAAGGTGTTGCATGGGCAAACTCTCTGTTTGAAGACAATGCTGAATATGGTTTCGGTATGGCTATTGCACAGAGCGCTAAGGAAGCTCGTATTCTGCGGATCATGGAAGACAACATGGATAAGGTTGAACCGGATCTGAAGAATGCTTTCCAGTCTTATATTGCAGCAAATGATGATCGTGAGAAGCAGAGAGCTGTCAAGGATGCGATCATGAAGGGCGTCAAGGCTTCTAAGGTCGAAGCTGTTAAGCCTTTGGCAGAAATGGAAAGAGATCTTGTTTCCAAGTCTGTATGGATCATCGGCGGCGACGGCTGGTCTTATGATATCGGCTACGGCGGACTGGATCATGTCATGGCGAACAACCTGGATGTAAACGTTCTGGTATTGGATACTGAAACATATTCCAACACAGGCGGACAGGCTTCTAAGTCTACAAATACATCTGCTATCGCTAAGTTCGCTGCCGGCGGAAAGCCAACAGCTAAGAAGGATCTTGGTCAGATCTTCATGGAATATGGAACAGCATATGTTGCTTCAGTATCCATGGGTGCAAACCAGATGCAGACGATCAAGGCATTCAAGGAAGCGGAATCCTATAAAGGACCTTCACTTGTTATTGCTTACTGCCCATGCCAGGAACATGGTATTCTCGGCGGTCTGATCAATATGCCGACACGTCAGAAGCTTGCTGTCGCATGCGGCTACACTTCTCTGTATCGCTTTGATCCTAGACTTGATAAGCCTCTGCAGATCGATTCTACAAAGACACCGGATTGGGATAAGTATAATGAATTCCTGATGCAGGAAGCTCGTTACTTCAACCTGCCGAGAATCAAGGGCCAGGAAGAAGCAGATAAGATGTTTGCTAAGGCAAAGAAGGATGCTCAGACGCGTCTCTCCAAGCTGCTTGCAAAAGAAGCTCTGCAGAACGAAACAAAGTAAATTCGTTTACTCCTGTAACGAATAAAACATTGAGAAGTATGGCTGAAAAGCTGTACTTCTTTTTGTATATTTAGGCAAGGTATCAATCAGAAATAGTTCATGATAAAATAGACAGAGAAACGAGGAGCTTATGAAAGTTCTATTATATTTTGAAGGACAGAATGCCATATCCAAGTCAGGCATTGGCAGAGCATTCAATCACCAATGCCGTGCTCTGGAATCAGCGGGCGTAGAATATACGACAGATCCATGGGCAGATGATTATGATATTCTTCATATAAATACATGCTACATGAATTCAGATGCTATTGTGAAAAATGCACGCGATCATGGCAAGAAAGTCATTTATCATGCACACAGTACAGAAGAAGATTTTAGGGACAGCTTTACTTTTTCGAATGCGCTGGCACCAGGCGTTAAGAAATGGCTGATGCATCTGTATACGCAGGCAGATGCTCTGATCACGCCCACGCCATACAGCAAAAAGATCTTGGAAGGATACGGCATTGATCTGCCAATCTATCCTGTATCCAATGGTGTGGATATTCAGCGCTATGCACCGGATGCATCAAAGATCACAGCCTTTCGCAAGTATTTCAGCTTAAAACCTGAAGACAAAGTTGTACTGGGCGTTGGCCTGTTTTTTCAGCGAAAGGGCCTGCTTGATTTTGTGGAGGTCGCAAGACATCTGCCGCAGTATAAATTTATCTGGTTTGGTTCGGTATCTAAAGTGATCATTCCGCCAAAGATCAACGAAGTGCTGGAACATCATCCTGACAATGTGATCTTTCCTGGGTATGTCAAGGGAGCCATTATTGAAGGTGCCTATTCAGATGCAGACTGCTTTTTCTTTCCTTCCTATGAAGAAACAGAGGGAATCGTCGTATTGGAAGCATTGGCTGCTAAACAGCAGGTCATCGTCCGTGATATCGGAGTTTTTAATCCTTGGCTGATCAGCGAAAAAAATTGTTATAAAGGGAATGACAATAATGAATTTGTCAGACTGATTGAAGGTACGATTGAAGGATCTCTGCCAAAGACAAGAGAAGAGGGTTATCTGACAGCACAAGAGCGTTCTATTGAGGGTGTTGGTCAGCAGCTGAAACATGTTTATGAAGAAGTCCTGAATGGTGCCGAACCGAACAGATGACATTGAGAACATAGGGCTTAAATAGTATAATAATAACTATGTGGAAAAAGATTAAAGCAGTATTAAAATCAACGCCATTTAATATCTTTCTCATCTTCTTTCTTGCGTTTTTAGTTCTTTATTTTTCGATGAGAGATGATGGCGCACAGGTATTTGAGACATTGAAAAATGTCAGCTTTATATGGTTGGCGGCAATCTTGGCACTGATGGTCTTTGAACGCTACCTTTTAGGCTGGGGATTGAGCTTGGAATGTCGGCTGACACATCCGAAGTATACGACAAAACAGGGCTTTATCAATTCCTATGTTGCCGGTCTTTTCAATAATATAACGCCAGGTGCTTCCGGCGGGCAGATCGCTCAGGGATATATCTTCCGCAAGCAGGGAATCCCACTGTCCAACAGTATCGGTGTTCTTTGGCTTGACTTCATTGTATATCAGTCTACGATGTGCCTATTCGTTCTGATTCTGATCTTATTGAAGTTCCATTACTTTTATTCTAAATACAGTCAGTTCTTTCTGATTGTTATTTTTGGTTTCCTGATTGGTGCTGGTGTTATTGCTTTCTTATGGCTCCTGGCTGTTTCACCGAAGTTCTATATCTGGCTTACAACGACCGGCATCAATATCGGCTGCAAACTTCATCTGATCAAGGATAAGCAGAAGACCTTGGCAAATCTGAACAATCAGCTGACCCAGTTTGCTAAAGAGATCGTTGTTCTGCGGACGCATAAAAAGATGATTGCGCTGCTGGCACTGCAGGATCTGATTCGGCTGATCATCTATTACAGTATTCCTTTCCTTTGTGCGCATGCGCTCGGTCTGCATGTCAAAGGGGATATGTATTTCGACATGCTTGCTTTAGCATCCTTTGTGGCGATGGTGAATGCCTTCCTGCCGATGCCAGGATCTTCCGGCGGTACGGAAGCAACCTTTATTCTGATGTATTCAACTCTTTTCACTAAGGCAGAGGCAACCTCGATCATGATCCTATGGCGTTTGGTGACCTTCTATCAGGTCCTGATCGTCGGCACCGCTGTTTTCATGATCGCTAAAACAAAAAAAGATGTTCCGATTGAAGAAAGCACGATCCCTACGACATTTGAAGAGTCAGTGATAGAGAGAGAGAAATTAAAATGAGAATTGCATTGTTCAGTGATACATTCCCACCAGAGATCAATGGAGTAGCCAACAGCACCAGCATTCTGCGGAATGAACTGGAAAAGCATGGTCATAAGGTTTATGTTGTGACGACCTTTTCCGGCAGCGGACATGCAAAATGGGATGAAGATGGCAGGATCCTGCGCTTGGCTGGAAAAGAGCTGAAGTTCTTATACGGCTATGTTATGACAAGTCCTTTCCATGCTTTTGCATTGGAAGAGATCCGCAAGCTGGATCTGGATGTGATCCATGCTCAGACTGAATTCGGCGTCGGTATCTTTGCCAGGATCTGTGCGAAGCAGCTGCATGTTCCATTGGTCAGCACATATCATACGACCTATGAGGACTATACGCATTATGTCAATTTCATCAACAGCAGAACGGTCGATGAAGTTGCTAAGAAGGGCGTAGCCAGAGTCTCGAAGCTTTATGGCGATACATCGATGGAAGTTATTGCGCCCAGTATGAAAACCAAGAATATGCTCGAAGGATATCATATCCGCAAGAATATCGATGTTGTTCCTACGGGCCTGGAACTGGATCGTTTTTCTCCAGCATCGTATGATCCGGCAAGGCGGCATGAAATACGCAGCGAATTTGGCATTGATGACAAAGAACGCTTTGTCATTTATGTGGGGCGTCTTGCAAAAGAAAAATCTATGGATATTGTGATCCGTGGATTTAAAAAAGCCAAGGATGAAGGAAACAGTATGAAACTGCTGATCATTGGCAGCGGTCCGGATGAAGATAATTGCCGAGAAATGGTAAAGCAGCTTGGCATGGAAGCAGAGATCACCGTGGCAGGCCCGCGGCCGGCCACCGAGATCCCGGATTACTATCGGGCAGCTGATGCTTTTGTTTCAGCTTCGCTGTCCGAAACACAGGGCATGACATTTATTGAAGCACTGGCTTCCGGTCTGCCCATCATGGTCCGCAAAGATGAAGTACTTGAAGGCCTATGTATTGATGGTGAGACAGGTGCTTATTTCACAGATGAAAATAGTTTAGCTGAAAAAATTGCCGAACTGAAAAAGATGGACCAGAGCAGATTGGATGAAATGCATCGTCAGGCTATAGATGTCGTGAAACCTTACAGCTCTGAAGTATTCTATGAAAAAGTCATTAAGGTCTATGAGAGAGTTGTTGAAGAATACCGCCATCAGTACTGCATTGAAGATGTCAGAGTGACGGATAATATTGTACAGCTGTATTTGATCTCTAATCAGAAAGAAGAAATGCGTCTGCACGTCTCTATGGATGATTTTTATAATCTTGGCATGCGGACCGGAGGCTTCCTGATCTCGCGGCAGGTCGAAGAACTGCATGAAAAAGAAGCGGGCGTCTTGGCATATCGAAGATGTCTGAAGCGGATTGCAGCTAAGGATCGTACAAGAAAAGAGATCTATGATTGGCTTACCCAAAATACGGATTGCAATATTGAGACCGTCAACGGTATCGTCGAAAAGCTGGAAGAAAAGGGATACATTAATGATGAGCGCTACTGTGCTGAACAGATTGCCAAAGAGAAGCTGATGCTTGCCGGACGTGAAAAGATCATTCGCGATCTGAAAAAGCATGGACTGCCGTATGAAATGATCGTTGAAAAAATGGATCAGAATATGGATGGGGAGGCTGAAAATGCGGAATCCTATGGACAGAAGATCATTCATTCTCATCATGAGGACAGCACAAAAAAATTAAAAAATCTGGTCATCAGCAAGATGATTGCACAGGGGTATTCTGCTGACCTTGCTAAAGAAACAGCGGAAAAACTAGACTATACACAGAGCGAGGACCATGAATTGGAGAACCTTCGCAGATGTGCTTATAAATCAAAAAAAAGATATGAACGGAAGTTTGATGGAACGGAATTGCGGAACCGGGTATATCAATACTGCTTCTCACAGGGCTTTGAGAGTGAAGAGATATATACTGTAATGAATGAAATGGACTGGTAGCTTATGACAAAGATCAATGAAATGAAGCAGGGACAGCGTCTGACAATGCCTCTGCTGATCAAGGACATCAAAAATGGAACAACTTCAAAAGGAGCACCGTATCTTACCCTGACACTGCAGGATAATACAGGTGTGATCGATGGAAAATTCTGGGATATCAAGGATGAAGACAGACAGCAGGTCAAAGTCGGGCAGGTTGTGCTGCTGAGCTTTGAAGTATTGGATTACAATCACAATCTGCAGCTGAGGATCAACCATGCAGAAGCGATGGAACAATCGCAGATTGCTATGGATGAATATGTCATTGCATCAGGAATTCCTGAAGCAGAGCGCAAAGATGAATTGAAGCGGCTCGTCAATTCGATCCGCAATGAAAAGGAAAGAAGACTTGTTCTTGGTATGCTGAAGAAGGTCGGTGAGAAGTATATGACCTATCCAGCTGCCAGCAAGATACATCATAACTGGCTGGGCGGTTTAAGTGAGCACTCTCTGTCTATGGCACAGATGGCAGAAGTTATTTGCGCACATTATCCGCAGCTGGATCATGATCTGCTGATTACCGGGGCTTTGATTCATGATGTCGGCAAGACAGCTGAAATGAGCGGCCCAGTCACCACCGAGTATACATTGGAGGGAAAGCTTGAGGGGCACATCTCCATAGCCAATGGCTGGCTGAGCGAGGTGGCTGATGAAGAAGGATTGGCGGATAGTGAAGAGGCTGTGCTGCTGCATCACATGATTCTTTCACATCACGGTCATCAGGAATTTGGCTCGCCGGTCGTGCCGATGGTGCAGGAAGCAGAAGTATTATTTTTGATTGATAATCTGGATGCTCGCATGAATATCTTAAAACAGGCATTGGCAATCACTGATCCTGGTGCATTCACCCAGAAGATCTTTGCCTTGGACAACCGTATGTTCTATAAGCCCAAGAATACGAAATGAGGTATAAATGACAGATTGTTTGAAACTTGTTCAGTTTACCCACAGAATGCTTTTGAAGTTCGGCAGAGGAGGTTCACTGCCTGGTGAGATAGCTCTTCGCTTAGATCCTCATTTTATTGAAAAGTTCAAGATGCCTGATATTGTTGTCTTGGTCACTGGGACGAATGGCAAGACGACGACATCCAATCTGATTGCAGAATCGCTGCGTGCATCTGGACTTGAGGTGATCAACAACCGCCGAGGTGACAATCTTAACGTTGGCATTGCGACATTGCTCGCTTCAAACAGTGATGCAAAATATCATGTCCATGGTCAGGCGGCTGTGATTGAAGTGGATGAATTGACTTTATACCGTCAATTTAAGCATCTGCATCCCACACATCTGGTAGTAACGAATTTTTTCCGCGATCAGCTGGATAGAGCAGGGGAAATGGAAACGACCATTCGTAAGATCCAGGAAATCACATCCGATTTTACCGGCGATCTGATCCTGAATGGCGATGATCCGAATACATTAAGGATTGCAGATACAGCAAAGAAGGCAAAGATCCATACTTTCTCTGTCGGTCGGAATCAGATGTCCAAGGAACATACCAATGAGGCATCTGAGGGCAAGTTCTGCCCGCGGTGCGGGACCCCTTTGAAATATGAATACTATCAATATTCTCATATTGGAAGATTTCGTTGTCCTAAGGATGGCTTCGGTGATATTCAGCCAGATGTTCAAGTATCAAATATAAATTATGATACTGCAAGCTTTACGGCAGATGGAAAAGACTATCATAGTTTTATCAATACGATCTATGCTGTATATAACTGTGCATCTGTGCTGACCGTCATGAAGGCATTGTCACTCGATCCTAAGGCAGCAGATAAGGTGTTCCGTACTTTCGTTATGAATGAAGGAAGAAATGAGGTGTTTTCTCTTTCTAGACCTTGTGTGATCAATTTGATCAAGAATCCGACCGGTGCCAATGAAGTGATGAAGTATATCATAGCGCAGCCTGGCGAAAAGAATATCTGCATTCTGCTAAATGACAATGATCAGGATGGACATGATGTTTCCTGGATCTGGGATGCGCATTTTGAAAGATTGAATGTACCTGATGTCAAGCATATTGTCTGTTCTGGGCTGCGTGCTTATGACATGGCACTGCGCTTGAAATATGAGGGCTTAGAAGATCGTATTCTTGTAAAAGAGGATGCGAAAGAAGCAATCCATTGGCTGGATCAGCAGAAGATGAATTCATTTGTCATTTCAACATATACAGCTCTGCATCCGACCAGAGCGATCCTAAAGAAGGAGGCATCCAGATGAATCTAAGAATACTGTGGATGTATCATGATCTGATGGATCTGTATGGCGATAAAGGGAATGCGGAAGTACTGCGGGTCAGAGCTGAAAAGCGCGGGATCGAAACAGAGATCCGTACATGCACGATTGGGGAGACAGCGGATGTCAGTGATTATGATCTTTTCTTCCTGGGCGGAGGCGCCGACAGAGAACAGGAACTGATTTTTAAAGATCTGCTCTCTCGGAAAGAGAATATCCGTAAAGCAATGGATGCACATACAGCATTTCTGCTGGTATGCGGCGGCTATCAGCTGTTCGGAAAATATTATAAGGATCAGGATGGCAATACGGATGAAGGTCTCAGTTTCTTTGACTACTATACGGAGGCATCTTCAAGAAATGAGCGGTGCATTGGCAATATTGCAATTGAAACATGCATGGATGGCGAGACTTTCAAAGCAGTAGGCTTTGAGAATCATGGCGGCCAGACAAGAAATGTCAGCACACCATTCGGCAAAGTGCTGAAGGGGTATGGCAATACGATTGAGGACGGTATGGAAGGCTTTATGAATGATCAGGTCTTGGCAACATATATGCATGGACCGCTTCTGCCGAAAAATCCGAAGATCGCCGATAAGATCCTGGAGCGTGCTTTGAAGAAGAGATATGGCAAAGTAGATCTGGCACCGCTGGATGATACTTTAGAAGAAGCGGCGCAGAAAGTTATGCTGAAGCGTCTTCACTGTCTTTAATGGATCATGGTTTCTTCATCAGCCAAGTTGATTGATGCAATTTGGCTTTTTTGATGCATTCATAAAAAAATCCTCAGACCAGATTTTATGCAACCTGTTCATGAGGATATTTTTCTGTTCACCCTTTGATCTTGGCTAGGACTTCATCCAGATCCTGCTTCTTTGATGGCATAAATTTGATTGAAACGGCATCCTGATCAGAATATCTTGGAATGATATGGAAATGAAGATGATCGACAGATTGGCCAGCTGTTTCACTGCAGTTATTCAGAATATTGCAGCCAACGGCACCGCAGTTCTTGGTTATCTGTTTTGCCAGCATCTGCACGACTCTCATACATTTGCATACGGTATCTTCATCTGCCTCCAAAATGTTCTTCACATGTTTCTTCGGCATGACGATCGTATGCCCATATGTAACTTGTGAGATGTCCAGAATAGCTAAGACATCTTCATCCTCATAGACAACTTTGCTTGGAATCTTATGATCAATAATATCGCAGAATATACACATACTAAGCCTCCTGCATATATTATATCGCAATGCCATAAGAAAAGCCGATGCATTGTGCATCGGCCTGCTGTCAGTCAGTCATATCCTGGACCAGATTATCTGGATGATCTGCTTTGACACCGTCATATACGGTCTTGTCATAAATAACGAACTTATATTTCTTGAAAAAATAAGTTGTGGCAGCAGAGGATACATTGTCTATCGATGACAATGTTGTGATTGCTTCATCTTTGAAGTTGCTTGGCGTATTGTCATCAACCTTGACAACAGCATAGGATGTTCCTGTATCTTCCGGGACCATTGCCCAGCCATCATCTGGAGAAGCACTGGTAATGACAGTTCTGACCATTGAATTGACATCTGTAGATGACAGTGTATAGATCGTGGATGTACCGGTAGAAGAACTGTTGTGTCCTGAAGCAGCTTCAGCGGCTGTCTTTGAACCGCTCTTTAATTCTGATAAAGCTGCATTTGCATCATCCTGAGATGTAAACTCAAGGATAGTAGCCTTGACGACCTGATAGGAATTGCATACTTCATCGAAGTTCTCATCAATATATTTCGCTGTCAGCTTTTCAGCCTGCTGAGAAGGAATCAGATAATCATTGACATATTCATCTTCCGTCATATTCTGCTGTTCAAGATAAGACGTAAATGTATCTCCATACAGGGATTTGTAGGAAGACAGGGTCGACTGAGCTGTCGATTTCATATCATCTGTAATCTCTATTTCAGCTGAAGCAATTGTTTTATTGGCATCATTAACAGCGGTCGTAGCCCCAGCAGAACTATTCATGAGGGAATATACAGATCCTTTTGTTACTGTTGTTTTGCCGACTGTGATCAATGCTGTTTTGGCATCGGAAATCTTTGCTGTGGCATCTGTGCATCCTGCAAGTGTGAGGACGAGAACAGATGCAAGTGCTAAATTAATCTTTTTCATCTTTTCATCCTCCTTAATTAGAACTGCCTGCGGTTGCTTCAGCAGAGGCACTTGCGCTTGCAGTTGCTTCAGCAGAAGCACTTGCGCTTGCTTCGGCATCGCTGCTAGAAGAATCATCATCCGTGATAGCAAGGCTAGTTTTGATGGTCAACTCCAGGTCATCGTTGCCGTGGAAGTCAATGCCTAATGACTGTGCTTTGTCCCAAATGGCCTTGTTCTCCAGTGTTGTATCATATTTCTGTACAAGGGAAACATATGGATCGCTGGAAGTATTATTGGCTGCTAATGTATCAGGTGTGGATGCTGTGCAGTAGATCTTAAAATAACCAAAACTGCTGCTCTTGACCCAGCCGCTTGTTTCGCCTTCTTTTAAGGCAAGCGTAGCAGAGAGGAAAGTAGAATCCACAGATGACGTATTCTTATCAATGACGCCAAGATCTCCGCCGCTGGTAGCTGTTGAAGTATCTTCTGAATGAGACGTAGCTACCGAAGCAAAATCTGTGCCGCTGGACAGAGCATCATCAACTGTCTTCATGCGGGATGCTTCATCTTCTGTCGGTGTATCTGTCACATTGGATGAATCTGTGAATTTGATCAAGATGTAAGATACTTGATGGATCTGCAGGTCATCAAAGTTTGCCTTTGCATATTCACCTGTGACTTTTAAAATCTTCTGTGCTTCAATCAGATATTCTTCAAGATCTGTATAGCCTGTGCTCTTCAGATCCGAAGCAAGCTGAGTATCTGCACTTGTACCGTAGTTTGTAGAATAGCTGGAGCGAATAGATGCAGCCTGTGTCTTTGCTGTATCTTTCATGGCACTCGTTGTTGATACAGACTGATCAGCTACTGCCTGCTTGAACAGGGAAACAACAGAAGTTGTTCCATTGCTCTTATAAAGTTCATCGTAGAAGTCATCAGCAGTTTTATCTTCACCGTCGACTTCATAGACAACATCTTTTCCGCTGGAGCTTTTTCCCTTCAATTTACCTTTGTTGGTATCGTAGATGTAATAAATACTGATGCCGGCGAACAAAATGACGACCAGTATGACGAACCAGTTCTTTTTAAAGAATTTGCCCATAGAACCTCCTATTAAAAACGCTTTTCTATTATATGATAATGAGATATCATTTGCAATTTTGCATTCTGAAGTTTCTGTGAACTGTGTCGTTATCAAGCGATATTGTCATAGAAGTTATCAAGGGAAGTTGTCACAAAAGGCAATTCCTATAGAATATGATTCTTATACCAAGAAAGAAGGTGAAGGATCATGAGAAAGGTTGAACTCTCTATGAACGAAGATTACAAGTACCAGATCATCAAAGAACTGTCCGATCATGACGGCAATATTTATTCTGCAGCT
>JAAYWN010000129.1 GCA_012516665.1 Erysipelotrichaceae bacterium | reverse complement strand
GGTGCTGAAATTCCTGAAATTTCAAAGGAAAAGAAAAATGGCTGACAAAGATGCTGCGGTGAAAACGGCACTGTTTGACCGTATTTTTAAACCAGAGACGATCACGTTATCCAATGGACATACAGTCAATCGCCCAAGAAGCAGAATGTGGCTGATCAGCGGTGTGTTGCTGGTCGTCTTTGTCATCTCAATTAAGATGACAGGATTTGATCTGGGGATCCTGATCTCCCGCGGGAATCAGCTGACCTTTATCCTTTGGAAGATCTTCCAGCCAAATTTTGCCTACTTCAGCAAAGTCATCAATCCTCTGCTGGATACGATCAAGATGTCTGTGTTAGGTACATTGCTTGGCTGTGTGATCGGTCTTGTTATGGCCATTATTGCTTCCAGCAATATCAATAAGAATAAATTCAGTCTTGTGCTTGTTCGCTTTATCTTAGCAGTACTGCGTTCGGTGCCAACCTTGATCATTGCTTCTATTGCAGCATTGATCTTCAGCTTAGGCACGTTTGCTGGTACCGTAGCAATTACCTTATTTACGTTAGGCATTGTTGCCAAGATGTTGTATGAAAGCATTGAGACAATTGATATGAAGCCGTTTGAGGCAATGATTTCAATGGGCTGCAATCAGTTCCAGGCATTCTGGGCTGCCTGCATGCCGCAGATCCTGCCAACATATCTTTCGCACAGTCTGTACTGCTTTGAGATCAATGTCAGAGCTGCTGCCATCTTAGGATATGTCGGTGCTGGCGGATTAGGCATCCTGATCAATGAGCGTATTGGCTGGCGTGATTACAATGGCTTAGGCATGGTGCTGCTGGCATTGTTCGTTCTTGTTCTCTGTATTGACCAGCTGAGTGATTATCTGAGAAGCAAACTGAGCTAGGGAGGAGAATGAAAAATGTCTGATATTGAAAAACAAATGACGCCGCTTGAGATGTATATGCAGCGTCCGAAGAATCTTTGGAAACGAGTCGCTATTGCGGCTGTTCTCCTTGTCTTAGTTATATGGAGCGCAGATGGTATTTCGTTCAACGGCATCGCTGCCAAGGGCAGTGAAGTTGCGTATGGTATTGTTTATGGTCTGACACATCCTGACCTGGATCTTTTATTTGATATGTCAACGGATGGTGTCTTCTATCTGACGGCACAGACGATCGCGATTGCTATTCTGGGCACGATCTTCGGAGCAATCCTTGCTATCCCAGTCAGTTTTCTTGCCAGCAAGAATATTACCAATAAGTGGGTCGCCTTCATCTTCCGTGCTTTGATCCTGCTGATCCGTACGATTCCTTCCTTAGTATGGGCGCTGGTATGGATCCGTGTCACAGGACCGAATGCTTTCTGCGGTGTCGTAACACAGTCGGTATGTTCTATCGGCATGATCTCTAAAATGTATATCACCGCTATTGAAGATCTGGATACAGGGGTCTTGGATGCTCTGGATGCTTCCGGATGCACTACTTTCCAGAAGATCCGCTGCGGAATTCTGCCGCAGCTCTCAGCAAACTTTATCTCGACCACGATCTACCGGTTCGATATCAACCTGAAGGATGCAACAACATTAGGTATTGTCGGTGCCGGAGGTATCGGTGCGGCTCTTGTACAGTCGATCAACTCTAGAAGATGGGCG
>JAAYWN010000216.1 GCA_012516665.1 Erysipelotrichaceae bacterium | reverse complement strand
GGGTGACCATATGAGAATATCTATTACAGCTTCTAAGAACTTCGAAAACATCTATATTCTGAGAGATATCTACATCAATCCTACAAAAAGAAAGACTGTCATCCATAAGGCTCTTGGCCGCATGGACAAGCTCATGGATGAACTGCAGCTGGACCGTGATGGTGTCATCCAATGGGCTCGCAATTGTGCTGCAGAAGAAACTGAAAAACTGAAGGAAGAGAACGAAACAGAAGTAATCAAATTCGATCCAAACAAAATGATTCCCATGAACCAAAAAAGGATGTTCAACATTTCGTATCTTTTTCTGCAATCTATTTATTATTTCCTCCGCTTCAAGAACACCTTCAGGAATATCAAAGCCAAGTATAAATATGAGTATGATCTAGACGCCATCACTTCTGACCTCATCTATTCACGCATACTGAACCCTTCTTCCAAACTATCCTCATATGACTATGCACAATCATTTATTGAACCACCGAAATATCAATTAAAAGATGTATACAGAGGTCTGAGCATCTTGGCCAAGGAAATGGATTACATTCAAGCAGAGACATATAAGAACAGTAATCTGATCATCAATCGTGATCATTCCATTCTTTACTATGACTGTACGAATTATTTCTTTGAGATTGAAGAAGCAGACGATCTCAGGAAGTATGGCAAATCAAAAGAGCACAGACCGAATCCAATCGTACAGATGGGAATGTTCATGGACAAAGACGGCATTCCTTTAGCCTTCTCCATTTTTCCTGGCAATGAAAGCGAACAGCCTTCGGCGAAAGAGCTCGAGCAGAAGATCATCAGGAACTATGGCTTTGAAAAGTTCATCTACTGTTCTGATGCAGGGCTCGGGAGTGACAACAACAGGCAGTTCAATGACATAGAAAACAGAGCTTTCATTGTCACGCAGTCGATCAAGAAGCTGAAAGCAGAGGAAAAAGAATGGGCACTTTCCTCCAATGGATGGAAAAGACTGTCAGATGATAAGCATGTAAAGATCAAGGACACGCAATGTGAATATGATACGGAGATCTACTACAAAGAAGAACCATATTCCTCTAAGAAAGTCGCAAGCCAAAGAATGATCGTGACCTATTCGCCAAAATACGCAGCTTATCAGAAAAAGATCAGAGAAGCACAGATCGATCGGGCAAATGAGATGATCATCAAAAAGACTGTTAAGAAAGAAAGACGGAATCCAAATGACCCAGCCAGATTTGTCAATGTTGTAAAGACAACGAAAGATGGAGAAGTGGCAGAGACCAGTCTATACAGCTTAGACGAGAAAAAAGTCCTGGAAGAAGCACGGTACGATGGGCTCTATGCGATCTGTACTGATCTTCTCGATGATGATGTCAGAGATATCATCAAAGTCAGTGAAGGAAGATGGGAGATCGAAGAGAACTTCAGGATCCTTAAGACAAATTTGGGAGCCCGTCCTGTCTATCTTCAAAGAGAGGACAGGATAAAGGCACATTTCCTCATATGTTATTTATCACTGCTCATCTTTAGGATCCTGGAAAAGAAACTGGATGGCAAATACACCGTTGAACAGATCATAAAGACACTAAGAGGAATGAATGTCATGAAGATAGAAGGTCATGGATATCTGCCTGCATATGACGGAACAGAGATCACCAATGCATTGCATGAAGCATTTGGCTTCAGGACAGATACTGAAGTGATCAAACTGAGTAAAATGAAAAATATCATCAAGCAGACCAGAAATAGTTAAAGGATACGATAGTCACGTACATAACAAAATCCCAGGAAAGCCCGCATTTTACAGGCTCTTCTGGGATTTTGACCTTCTTGATGTGTCAAAGACAGGATTTTACCACATTCCTCTTTTGTTTCAAAGCGCCAATTTGCAAAAGAAAACACTGATTGATTCACCTGCGATCCATATCAGTGTTCAAAATCATTTGCCTTACTGTACTACAATACAGAATATGGCGAT
>JAAYWN010000014.1 GCA_012516665.1 Erysipelotrichaceae bacterium | reverse complement strand
GCGCGCAACCTTCTTACGGGCACAAGAAAAAGCCCATAAGCACCACCAATTTGGCTTCTAAAAACAGCGGGAGAGAACTCCCGCTGATACTTCATCTATTCTGTGTCATTTTCGCTTGATATTGACAGTACCTGTGCCATGATCTCCATCGCAGACGGTTCCAGCTTGATCTCAGATTTCCGATAGGCGCCGCCGAATTCACCATCCACTGTCCAATCCACCTTCTCATCGCATTTGAAAGTGATCGCATTAGTCTTAAAGACCCGGACATATTTATCCCCTGCATTGCCAGATGCGATCTGTCCAACCGCGCCTGCAAAGTCCACCGGATTGTTCGGTGCTGTTACAAGCATTACTTCAAACAGTCCATCATTCAATTTAGCTCGTTCGGTAAAAGAAAATTTGATTCCGCCAATCGAAGGAGAATTTGAAATACTGCCATAGATATAATCCCCTTCTTCTTCGATCCCGTCATGTTCAAAGATCAGATGTCGGCGATAATTCAGGCTCTCACCTAAAGAACCTACGGCATTTATGATATATGCATTATGTCCCAGCATATTCTTCGCATTCTGATCCGTTGAATAGCTGACCTCTGTAAATGCCCCAAAAGCAGCCACATAATTGAAATAATGTCCATTCAGACGGCCGATATCATAAGCAAAAGGTTCTCCTTCCCCAATTGCCCGGCAGACCCCATGAAGATCCGTTTCTTCCGTAAAGTTCCTGGCAAAATCATTGGTGCTGCCGCCCGGAATATACCCGATAGGTTTATGAATTCCCATCTTCATCAAAGTATTGACCAAATGATTCAATGTTCCATCTCCGCCATAGCATCCGATGATATCAAAAGAAGCGCTCCGTTCTGCCAAGACATCTTCTGCATTGATCCCGCAGTGCGGGCCATATGGATAGACTGTCACCTCACACTGATATCTGCTGAGAAGCTGAACAATCTCAAACAGATCATTCTTTCCTTTTCCTGTACCGCTGGAAGAATTGACAAATAATAAGATCTTCTTCCTCATCTTTTTTGTCTTCATACAGACATTCTACTCATTCCTGCATAGAAAGCATATATCGCAGCCATGAGTTTCATTCTATTTTCACTGCCGTTTCAGCTGTTCATCATAGAAAAAAGGAGTCCTGGGATAGAGGATTCCTTTTTTCAAAGATTAAACTGAACCAGACATTATGCTTCAAATCTGTTCTCGCCGCGGGTTGAGGAAAGGGCTAACCAGTGACGATTGTCAGCGTAATACGCTTGATTCTCTGCATTGATATGAAGGGAATCCGTCTTCGCGCTACTGCTGGCATCCTGCTCATTGGCAGTAAGCAGGTCATACAATTTGCTTTCTAATTCTGCCTGTGACAAATGATGTGTTTCTCCTGTCGCTTCAGCAAAATCAGAAACGGATGTGGTGGATACTTTGTCTGCATTTGCAGGCGAAGCAGTGTTCTGCGGTGCTGCTGCAGTTTCGCTTGATGCTGGCTGTGCCTGTTCTGTTTCTGCGGTTTCGCTTGATGCTGGCTGTGTCTGTTCTGAAACAGTTGTATCTACAACAGATTGAGATCCTGTATATTGAACAGTCTCAACCGGTGCAGCTTCTTGTACAGGTGCTTCTTCTACTGCTGCTGGTGCTTCTTCAACTGCCGGTGCCTGCTGGACAGGAGCGATTGAAGATGATCCGGAAACATACCAATATGTGACGGTAACACTGACACCTGCTGAATCATTGCATGTATACAGCATGTAGCTTCCATCGCCTACGGTTTCAGCATATCTGCCATCGGCAAGATTGATGCCATTGCCTGTATTCGTTCCCTGATAGGAAGAAGCACATGTGATATAAGTGATTGTTGAATTATCGGTGATCGTACCTGAAGCGCCTGCGCCTAAGGAACGAAGAACACTGAATCCCTGAGAAGCATGATCTGCGATCATAACGATATTGCCCCAAGGAATATAAGCAGCACTGTCAGCGGCATCGACAACGCCCTGTGAACTGCTCTGATATAACTCCGCTGTGTAGCCGCCAATTGTCAATCTGCCGACGGAACCATCGCTTGTATCATATAGATGCGATACGACGGATATGGAAGCTGTCGATGTTCTCGGTGTATTGAACTGTTTTGCATTTGCACCGATCGGTGAAATTGCGGATAGGAACATTGCGGATGTGATTGCTGCGGTTCTGATAATGTCTGTCATATAGTTTTCTCCCTGCCTTGATGAGCTGTGCCAGACAGGAAGGACTTATATTCATTCACTGCCATGAATGAATAGAGGAGAACTCCTAATTGCAGCTGGCTGCCATCTTAAGGCCCTTTAGCTTTGCGTCCTTATCTTTCGATAAGTTTGCCGAATGATACTTGATAAGCGGTGTTAGAAGTGATTCTGAAGTTTGGCGGATGAGGAGGAAAAAGGAGATCCACCAGTCGTGCAAACAGACCGATAGATCTCCTATCAATTCCGTTGCAGCTGGCTGCCATTTCAGGCCCTTTTAGCTTTGCGTCCCCAGCTTTCACTGGGTTTGCTCATCATGTTGTTCTTGCTACACGTATAAAATAATTGATACTCCAATATAAGTCAATCAAATCAGACCGAATTACTTATTATTACTCAAAAACAGGATAAAAAGAAAAAGAAACGGCCTTTATTCAGCCATTTCTCTCCATACTTTTGCACCTAAAGCTTCTAACTTTTTATCAATCTCACAATAACCGCGGTCAATATGATATACGTTCTGGATCTCTGTTACGCCATCTGCAATCAATCCAGCAATGATCATGGCCGCCCCGCATCTCAGATCTGTTGCCTGTACGGTACAGCCATACAGAGGTGTCGGTCCATTGATCAGTGCACCTGAATTGATCAGTTCAATATTTGCGCCCATCTTATTCAGTTCTGTACAGTGCTTGAAGCGTTCGCTGTAGATTGTTTCCACGACTTTGGACTGTCCTTCTGCCTGTGTCATCAAAGAAGTCAATGGCTGCTGCAGATCCGTAGCAAAGCCAGGATAGGTCCTTGTTGTAACATCTGCCGCGGTTAAATGATCTGCCTTCTCGACAATGATCTTATCAACATCGATCTCCATTTTTACGCCCATTTCCTGCAGTTTTGAAGTCAATGCTTCAACATGCTGCGGAATGACGTTGTTGATCACCATACGCTTCGCACAGGCTGCCGCAATGATCAGAAAAGTCCCTGCTTCGATCCGATCTGGAATGATCTCATGGAAGCATCCGGTCAGATTGGAAGCACCGTCGACCGTGATCACATTAGTACCTGCGCCGCGGATATGCGCCCCCATCTTATTTAATAAGGTAGCTACATCAATGATCTCCGGCTCCTTAGCCGCATTTTCAATCGTTGTTCTGCCTTCTGCATAGACAGCAGCCATCATGATATTGATCGTTGCACCTACCGAAGCAATATCCAAGAAGATCTTTGCCCCGATCAGTTTCTCTGCATCAATGCTGTAGCATGCTTTTTCAAACTTCACTTTTGCGCCAAGAGCCTCAAATCCCTTGATATGAAGATCGATCGGACGAGGCCCAAGATAGCATCCTCCAGGCATCTTCATCTTCACATGTCCATATTTTCCCAGCAGAGCACCCATAAAATAATAGGAAGCTCTGAGTTTTGTGACCGCATCGCTTGTCAGATCCACATTTTTCATATTCGTAGGATCGATGATCAGATGATCCTGACCGATCTCCGTCACTTCAACATTCAGCATCTGCAGGATCTTAGAAAGATTCGCAACATCCGCAATCTGCGGAATTCCTACGATCGTCACTGGGCCATTGGCCAGAACAGCTGCAGGAATCAAAGCCACCGTTGCATTCTTCGCACCGCTGATGGTGATCTCCCCCTCCAGTTCATGCCCGCCTTCAATTTTCATTACTTCCTGCATAGTTATATCCTTTCTGTTCCGCTTTCAGCGGAGCTCATTTTTCTTAATTGTGCACTGCTTATTTTATGCATCCAAGTTATGATGTGCAACCTTTAATGATTGCTGTCGATCACACCTTTTGCCAAATCAAAACGGTCCTTGATAGCGCGGTCATTTTTTTCTACATCAAAAGAATAATAATATGCGTGCAGTATATCCAAGATCAATCCCACTGCTTTGCGGGAACTGATGCTTACAGCTTTCGGTTCGCTTTCATAGATACTGGCTGAGATCACTTCCTGACCATATGCACTGAACATGCCTTTGAATGGCCCGGTGATCACGAAAAGCGGAATTTTACGGATTGCCAATAAGCGTGCTGTTTGGACCGCAGCAGTATCTTTTGTCCGATAGATAATAAATAAAGAAACAGAGTCTGATGGCTGCTGTGCCGCTCTATGCACACTGCTGCTTGAAAGCGCATAGATTCTTGCATTGGCGCCCAGCTCATTTAGGCTCTCTGCGAACGGCTGCAGATAATCTACATTTTCATCTGAAGTATAGATTGCGATATTGGTGTGATCATGCATGGCCTTGGCAACACGGTAAAGCTGCTGCCGATCAAGATCCTGATATGTCTGTGCTAATGCTCCATAGCTTAAGGCATAGACTTTATCCGCCAGCATTTTCTGATCATCACCAGCTTCATAAGGAAACGAAGAATCAATTCTTCGATCATCCATCAAATATACGCTCAGCTCTTTTGACAGTTCAATGCAGAGCTCTTTATGTCCTTTAAAGCCAAGCTTCTTACAGAAACGTATTACGGTACTTTTTGAGACAAAGATCCGATTTGAAAG
>JAAYWN010000128.1 GCA_012516665.1 Erysipelotrichaceae bacterium | reverse complement strand
GCCCGGTAACTTCGGAGCTTACGCTCCTACGTTATTCTTGTCAGAGTCTTATCAAAACGCTATGAGAAAAAGATCGGAGGCATCAAATGACAGAAACAAATTCATCTCTCTTTTCTATTCAGCACCTGCAATTCTACTACGGTGAATTTCACGCCCTGCATGATATATCCATAGAGATCCCTGCCCATCAGATCACTGCCCTCATCGGCCCTTCTGGATGCGGCAAATCGACTTTTCTAAAAACATTGGATCGAATGAATGACTTTGAACCTGGTGTCAAAGTAGAGGGATCCATTCTGATGGATGGGGCAAATATCTATAAAGACCTCGATCCCATTGCGCTGCGCCGTCAGGTCGGCATGGTCTTTCAGCAGCCAAATCCTTTTCCAAAAAGTATCTATGACAATATAGCCTATGGTCCGCGTCTGATGGGAGTCAAAGATCGAAAAAAGCTGGATGAGATTGTTGAAACAGCATTGAAGCAGGCTGCTATCTTTGATGAAGTCAAAGATCGCCTGAAGAAATCTGCCCTGGGACTTTCTGGCGGACAGCAGCAGAGGCTTTGCATTGCCAGAGCCCTTGCGGTCAAGCCAAAGGTCCTGCTGATGGACGAGCCGACAAGTGCTTTGGATCCAATTGCGACAGCCAAGATTGAAGACCTTGTACAGGAACTGAAAGAGGAATATACCATCCTGATCGTTACGCATAACATGCAGCAGGCTGTACGTATCTCGGATCAGACCGCTTTCTTCCTATTGGGAGATCTAATTGAAGTCGGTCCGACAGAGCAGCTTTTCTCTACACCGAAGCAGAAAAAAACAGAAGACTATATTACCGGGAGGTTCGGATAAGATGAGGATCCAATATACGGAAGAATTAAATCACCTGAATCAGCAGATGATCGAAATGGGCGCACTTTGCGAGAATGCCATCACCCATACAGGGGATTCCCTGCTGCATGGAAATCATGAAGAAGCGAAATCTGTTCACAGCATTCATGAAGAGATCCTGCAGAAAGAAAAAAGCATCGAAGCGCTCTGTCTGCGCCTGCTTCTTCAGCAGCAGCCCATGGCCAGAGACCTGCGGCAGATCAGTGCTGCTTTAAAGATGATCACTGACATGAAGCGCATCGGTGAAGTTGCCAGCGATACCGCCGATATTATTCTCTATATGCAAAGGTTCCATCGGATGGAAGATATTGAAGATCTGTGTCAGAAAGCCGTCATGATGGTCCATCAGGTCATTGAATCCTTCGTCAGACAGGATCTGACAGAAGCAGGATCTGTCATTGCCTATGACGATATCGTTGACGCTCTCTTTGTTAAAGTAAAGCAGGATCTTGTCCAGGCAATCCAAAAAAACCCACAGTATGCGGATGACTATGTCGATCTGCTCATGATCGCTAAATATTTTGAAAAGATCGGTGATCATGCCGTAAACATCAGCAAATGGGTCGTTTACTCCATGACGGGAGAGCTCAAAGAGACCGCCGTCTGATCATTTCATCTGTTATATGCTTGCATCTGTTCGTATCCTATTGATGCATTCCTCTAAAAAGAGATAGTCCATACACAGTTGTGTATATACTATCTCTTTGTTTTTCTTAGTTCTTCAATGCATTCATCGGCGAAGGAATTCTGCCCCCGCGATTGACCATGACATCTGCTTTTGTTCTGCCGACTGGCATGATTGGGCCCTCGCCCATCAAGCCGCCAAACACAAGCTTATCGCCTGCCTTCTTGCCGATTGCTGGGATCAGTCTGCAGGCTGTCGTCTTGGTGTTGATCATACCGATCGCAGCTTCATCCGCGATGATGGCACTGATCGTTTCTGCCGTCGTGTCGCCTGGCACAATGATCATATCCAGACCGACTGAACATACAGCTGTCATTGCTTCAAGCTTTTCGATTGTCAAGACACCTTTTTCAGCTGCCGCGATCATACCTGCATCTTCAGATACAGGAATGAAAGCACCGGATAATCCGCCGACAGAAGAGGAAGCCATAACGCCGCCCTTCTTGACCGCATCATTCAGCATAGCTAAGCAGGCCGTGGTACCTGGGCCGCCGCATGTCTCTAAGCCGACTTCTTCTAGGATCTGTGCCACCGAATCCCCAACCGCCGGGGTCGGTGCCAAGGACAGATCTACAATGCCGAATGGTACATGGAGCCTGCGGCTTGCTTCCCGGCCGACAAGCTGGCCCATTCTGGTAACTTTGAATGCTGTCTTCTTGATGATCTCCGCGATCTCATCCATGCTGGCATGCTGACCGGCTTTGCGTACAGCTTCTTTCACTACACCAGGTCCGGAAACACCGACATTGATGACGACATCCGGTTCAGTGACGCCATGGAAACCGCCGGCCATAAATGGATTATCTTCTACCGCATTGCAGAAGACAACCAGCTTCGATGCTCCATAGCATTGATTGTCTTTCGTTAACTCGGCCGTTTTGACAACAGCCTGTCCCATCAGTTTGACGGCATCCATATTGATGCCTGCTTTCGTTGAACCAATATTGACGGAAGAGCAGACAATGTCTGTTTCTGCAAGTGCCTGCGGGATCGATGCAATCAATGCTTCGTCGCCAGGTGTCATGCCTTTCTGCACCAAAGCACTGTAGCCGCCGACAAATGATGCATGCACTGCCTTGGCTGCCCTGTCCAATGTCTTTGCATATTTGACCGGATCGCCGCCGCTTGCACTGACTAATAAAGCAATAGGGGTGACGGTAATTCTCTGGTTGATGATCGGGATACCGTATTCACGAGAGATATCGGATGCTGTCTGAACGAGATCTTTTGCCTTGCTTGTGATCTTGGCATAGATCTTTTCACAGGAACGATCAATATCACTGTCTGCACAATCCAGCAGAGAGATCCCCATGGTGATCGTACGGATATCTAGGTTCTCTTCTTCGATCATGTGGATCGTTTCCAGAATATTATCTGAGTTTGTATTTCTGTTCATAGGATTCCTCAGATGGTATGCATGGCATTGAAAATATCTTCATGCATGACATGGATCTTCAAGCCCTGCCCTTCCCCTAATGATTCCAATTCATCTGCGATCTGATGTGTCTTTTCCATTTCTTCCGGGATATCAACGATCATGATCATGGTAAACAGATCCTGCAGGACCTTCTGGGTCACATCCACGATGTTGATGTTCCTTTGTGCACAGTTGTTTGCAACATATGCAAGAATGCCTGGACGATCTTTGCCGACTACTGAAATGACTGCTCTCATAGTTCCACTCCTCCTTAAGAGTTACGCTTCTGCCTGCAGATCTTCAAATGAAAGACCGCAGTAGTATAGTTCCATTTCCAAATATGTCTTCACATCTTTAATCGTTGTCAAAGTTGAGTCCTCGCATCCTGACGATGCACTGCCGGAATCAAACACAAGGGTGCAGCTTCCCATCGATCCTGTATTGCCTTTCCAACTGTAGGAATAAGCAATGGAATAGTTCGTATATTTAAATGTTTTGTTATTGAAATCAATTGTATAGGATTCGTTGTCATTGAACGTATCACTGTATGTACCGTCACCATTATCTGTGTAATCCAGTCTTCCGACAAGTCTCTTTTTAAAGGTATCCGTTACAGTGCTCTCAGCCGTATCATCGATCTGGCTTTCGGATGAGATTGAAGATGTATCGATATCTTTATAATTAACGTACTGTGCTTCCGCAGTCCTGGTCTCATCGCTGATAGATACAGATGAAGCATCCTGCTTCAAATACGATACATAGCTGCTGTAAGCTACTTTGACAGCCTGGTTCTTATATGTCACTGAGATCGTAAAATCAGCCTGTTCTTTGTCAAAATAGCCATCTTTGGAGAATGTATCGGTGATCGTACTGTCATCAATCTGATAGCCGTCATAGGAAGAGAACCCGTAGCTGTCATACCTTGAAGAGAATAAAGATGATGCTGCATCGCTGTTCAGCTTGACGGTGTAGATCACATTTTCATTCTGATCTTTCTCCGCTGTGATCGAAGCAATGCTTGTCTGCGGTATCTGATAGGCATCCAAAGGGACCAGCAGAGAAGACTTCAGATCATTGAATGACATATCTTCATAATAGTTGACATTGTTATATGTGTTATACAGGCGTCCGCCGTAATAATCGCCAGAGAGGTCTGATTCTGTTCCTTTGCTGGAGATATGCTGTGTCGTATGGGCTGACGGCTGATTGGCCGCAATGCCGGATACTTCCATTGTTCCATCCATCACGAACAGTTCATTGCTGTTATCGCTGTAATCCATCTTATATGTACTGTTCACTGCCGCATAATAGGAATCCGGTGTTTTCTTGTCTTTCAAAGAAGCGGTATAGGCTGTATACGCATCCGTATCCAATGCCTGTGCTGATGCCGATGGGGAAGCAGAGGCCGAAGCAGAAGCAGAGCCAGAAGCGGAGGAACAGCCGCAGAACATCATACATGCAAGTAATACTGTTATCTGTTTTTTCATAATGTGTATATTCTAGCACAGAAGTATTGCTTCAATGTGTACGGATCTATCAGGCACAAAGGTTGACTGAATTATGCAAATATATAATGCATTTATTATCACTAATATCATTTTTATTATTAGTATATTGGTTTTATATTTCTAATTTATTACTGTTTTCAGGATTATTTCATAATATTTATGATTTATTTTCCTATTTTTTTGGTATTTTATTGAAATTGTTATTTTCAGATGATATGCCTGTACCATTAAAGATACGGAGGCAGATATGACTAAATTCTTAAGCAGACGTTATAAGGACTTATCTCCTTATGCACCAGGTCCTCATCCGAAAGATCGTGAATATATCAAACTGAACCAAAATGAGAGCCCTTATCCGCCTTCTCCTGCCGTTAAGAAAGCATTATCGGGGAAACTGGCCGATTCTCTCTGCATGTATGAGGATCCCTTCTGTATGGAGCTGAGAGAAGCCATTGCGAAAGTAAATCATCTCGCTCCGGACCAGATCTTTGTCGGCAATGGGTCAGATGAAGTCCTTGCTTTTCTTTTTCAAGCTTTTTTTGATGAAGAACAGGGCGTCGCTTTTACTGATATCACCTATGATTTCTATCAATGCTACTGCCGCACATTCAATGTTGATTATGAGCTCATCCCGCTGAAAGAAGACTTTTCCTATGATCTGGATGCTTTTAAACATACTGAGAAAAGCATTCTGCTGGCAAATCCTAATGCGCTGACAGGCATGCGGATCTCACTGGAAGAAATTGAGGAACTGCTCAAAAGCAGTTCGGATCGCTTAGTCATTATCGATGAAGCCTATGTGGATTTTGACAATCCTTCCTGTCTTCCGCTGCTGAATAAATATCCGAACCTGATCGTGCTGCAGACATTTTCGAAAAGCAGATGCTTAGCAGCTGGTCGTATCGGTTTTGCGGCTGCTTCCAAAGAGATCATTGACGATATGCGTGCTTTGAAATTTTCTTTTTCTCCTTTCAATCTCAGCGCACTTTCAATTGCTGCCGGTACAGCAGCTGCATTGGATACGGACTACGTCAAACAGTGTACTGCTAAAACGATCGCGGTCAGAGATATGTTTATCAATGGTTTGAAAAGACTTGGTTTCTGCTGTCTAGAATCACATGCAAACTTTGTCTTTGCCATGCATCCTTGCATCTCTGGCGAAGAACTGTGGCATGATCTGAAAGAAGCTGGCATACTCACGCGCTGGTACAATGAACCGCGGATCAAAGAATATCTGCGCATCTCCATCGGAACAGAAGAAGATATGCAGCAGGTATTAAAGGTCTTTACAGAAATACTAAAAAAGAAAGGCCTTTGCTGAGCCCCTCTTCATAAACAATGCCATTGAGCAGCAGAAGCTTGCCCGCTGTATTACTTCTGAACAGCCGGTTTCTGCTTTTTCTTTTTCCAGCGAAGATAAAGCTCGGTAATGCCAACGCTGACTAACAGGACTACTGCCGCTGTAGGAATAATGCATGCCACCGGAACGGCTGGGAGACCAAGTACAGTGCAGAATGAGATGAAGTAGCATATGACCAGCCACTGTACAATATAAATGACATTCAGATGAGCAGACATATACTGCACGGCTGCTGTCAATGGGTGCCACTTCACTTTTGCAGACAGAACATAATACAGGCCCAAAGCAATGAAGATCACGGATGTTGTAAACAGATAATGCAGAAGAGACTGACGGTAATAGATCTTTTCAGCTACTTCATACATAGTGCGTACATCAATATGTGCTGCATACATAATGCCTAATGAAATTGCCAATCCTGCTACACCGATCATCACTAAGCGGCCATAGAATTTCTTCTTATCCTTTACATGCTGGAGCAGTTCGCCGAACACAATTCCCAGCACTGGATAGTACAGCCATAGGAACATTGGAAAGGAAGTATATTTATGCGTCAGCAGGAACGGTGACAGCAGATAGCGCAGCCATTCCGGTTCAAAATACAGATTGCTCAAATAGTATCCTGCGACCTGAAGGACCAGAGCTGCTGCCAGCATCTGCCATGCATTCATGTCAAGTTTCTTCATCAAAGCAATGGTCAGAAAGGCAAAACCGGCAAATTCCAGGATATCAATATACAGCAGGCCGGCAATCGGCGGTATTACTAAAGACGCGCCAACTAAAGATCCGAGGAACAGCGGGAGCGCTGCCCGGAAAAAGTTCAGCAGATAGCCATTCTTCAAAAGGCCTAAGCCGCGCTTAAAATCATCATGTGCACTGTGATGTTTTGCATAGACCATGCCAATGCCCATTGCAAACATGAACAGCGGTGCGGCCAGCGGTCCTGCTACAAATTCAATAATATTGCGGAAGGCACCGGTCGGATAGATTGTTTCCGTATCGATCACACTGGTCTTTTCATAAACATGAACGGTGACCATGGCAATAATTGCACATGCCTTGGCCCAATCCAGTTCTTTCTGACGTCCGGTATTGACAATATCTTTACTAAATACTGTTCCCTCTTTCATTTGTTTTCTCCCCTTATCATCATGGAACACCGATGAATTCATGACATAATCATAACCAAAGATCCGTTCGTATAGGGCTTCTTATTACCTGTTACTCATTTTTTCACTGAATTATTACTGAAATACATTTCATGAGCGCAGGATACTGTACATCAAAAAAAGAAATGCATTGGCCTATGCATTTCTCATTCAATGATATTTGCTTTTACTTCTTTGCGTACAGGATCAGCGGAATCATTGCCTCCTCCCTTGTTCCGCCGGCATGATCTCCCTTTACTGTTTTCTTCGCCTTATAGCGTAGCTGAAGATCTGTCTTGCCAATCGCGAGATAATCACCGATGAATTCTTCCATGCGTGCATGCTGAGCACCGGTACCGAACAGCTTGTCTCTCAGTACTTCTTCATGGGTGTACAATTGATAATCCTTCCCATAGCTTTCATTGAAAAGAGAGATAAATTTTTCTTTCTTCTCCGGCTTAATATAGAAAGCAATCGTCCTTGGCTCTAAAGCAGGTTCATGCTGGAAGCAGTCACAGAGCTCTTGGTTCTTTGCCATATCTTCCTGACGGACTTCAATCTGGGAATGATCAGCGATGATCATCAAAGCACAGTCATCAGGCAGCTTTTCAGCAAATCTCTCCGTCTCTTCTTCAATCTCTTTGAGCTTGATTCCTGTATCCTGTGAGCCTGGTCCTTTTTGATGCATCAAAGTATCAAAAGCATCCCAATAAACATACGTAAAGCGATTCTGCGTATTCTGAGCTGTTTTAAGCGCATGGTCGAGCAGCTCCTGATATGTGCCGGATGGATTTTCCTTTCCCCATCCAGGCCACACAGAATCGCTCTGAATATGATGTTCTCTGAGATCCTGCACAAGATCTTTATGCATTGGCAGTGCCTTAGTGATAAAGCCTGGATACTGTGCATCCGTATATTGGCTCTTTTCTAAGAAAAGGATCACATTGTCATCCACTTCCTTAAAATATTGGTTCCATCCCAGCCAGCCATTCTCAGTCGGACTTTTTCCTGTACGGAATGAAGTAGTCGCTGCGGAAGTGGTCGGCGGGAATACGGTCGTTATTTCTTTCTGAAGATGTCTGTAAAAGAAACCATCTTTAGACAGGTGCTTCTTCATGACAGAAGTGCCCATGGCATCGATCAGCAGTGCAATGACACAGCGCGGTCTCTTATCTTTCAGCCAAGCATCAAGATCCTCATCTGTATGATGATATGTTTCCAGATCATAGTACTGCCGCAGGGAATTGCCTGCCTTAGTGATATCGCCGTATTCTTTCCATTCCATATACAATCCTCCTTAAGAAAAGAACTGCAGTCTCCTGCAGTTCTTCATTGATATTCTAGACCAGCTCAATGTAAGCCATTGGAGCTGCATCGCCGCGTCTTACACCAGTCTTAACGACTCTTGTGTATCCGCCATTGCGATCCTTGTACTTTGGAGCTACTTCATCGAAGAGCTTCTGCAGGACAGTCTTCTGTGTCTTTTCATCAGCGACAACGTCTCTGACATATGCAGCAGCCTGACGGCGTGCTGCCAGATCACCCTTTTTGCCAAGTGTGATCAGTTGATCGACTACAGAACGCATATCCATTGCCTTAGCCTCTGTTGTTTCGACCTTGCCATACAGAATGACAGATGTAGCGAGATTTCTCAGCATAGCCTTGCGATGATCAGCGTTTCTTCCAAATTTACGATTCCACATAATGGTTCCTCCTATCAGTCAAAGGACTTAAAGCCCAGTCCGAGTTCAATCAGCTTATCCTTAACCTCTTTTAATGACTTCTTTCCGAGGTTGCGGACTCTCATCATTTCTTCCTCGGTCTTCTGTGTCAGTTCTTCAACTGTCTGAATTCCAGCACGCTTTAAGCAGTTATATGAACGTACAGAGAGATCAAGATCCTCGATCATCATCTGCTGTCCCTTATTTGTCTGCTCTGCGCCGCCTTCCTTGACGACATTGTCCATAGCAAGCACATCCTGATTAATCCCTGCGACGATATCGAAGTGATCGATCAGGATCTTCGCTGCCATTGACAGAGCCTTCTGTGGATTGATAGAACCATCGGTCCATACTTCCATGGTCAGACTGTCATATTTAACATCTTCACCAACACGTGTTGGTTCAACATTGTAAGCAACCTTTGTAATTGGCGTGTAGATCGAGTCTGTATAGACTGTGCCAATTCCCTGTGAACTTCCCGTATTCAGCTGCTTATTGATATCAGAGCTTACATATCCGCGGCCATTCTTAGCCTTCAGCTCCATTTCAAGTGTTACATTTTTCTCGAGATGCGCAATCTCAAGATCCTTATTCAGGATCTCTACCTGAGCAGGGCATGTGATGTCACCGGCGGTAACGGTGCATGGTCCCTTTGCGGAAATCTGAAGATTGTATACTTCATCATCTTCGATCTTCATGATCAGCTGCTTCAGCTGCAGGATGATCATTGAGACGTCTTCTCTGACACCCGGGATCGTTGTGAATTCGTGGTAGACTCCATCGACTTTGATAGAGAATATCGCTGCTCCCGGCAGGGATGACAGCAGGACTCTGCGAAGCGCATTCCCGATTGTTGTGCCAAAACCTCTCTCTAGAGGAGAGAGAACAAACTTACCGTAATTCTCAGATTCAACATATTCCTGTACTTCAAAATCGGCGCGTTCAAACTTTTGCATGCAACAATCCTCCTATTGTCTTTTATTAACCACGCGGTCTCTTTGGCGGACGGCATCCGTTATGAGGGATCGGTGTAACATCGTTGATTGCAGTGATTGTAAGACCTGCAGTTTGCAAAGAACGGACAGCAGACTCACGGCCTGCTCCTGGTCCCTTGACATTGACTTCAACGGTTTTCATTCCCTGCTGTACAGCAGCCTTGCCTGCTGCTTCAGCACACAGCTGAGCAACATACGGTGTTGACTTACGGGAACCTTTATATCCTAAAGCACCTGCGGAGCTCCAAGAAACAGCGTTTCCTGCTTCATCCGTGATGGTAACAATTGTGTTATTAAATGTGCTATGGATGTGCGCAATGCCTTTAGCGACATTACGCTTTGCCTTCTTCTTACGAGCAGTGGCATTAGTATTCTTCTTAGCTGGCATTTCGTCCTCCTATTACTTCTTTTTGTTCGCGACAGTACGACGCGGACCTTTTCTAGTACGAGCATTCGTCTTCGTACGCTGACCGCGAACCGGCAGGCTCTTTCTGTGACGGAGTCCGCGATAGGATCCAATCTCCATTAAGCGCTTGATGTTCAAAGCAGTCTCACGACGGAGATCGCCTTCAGTCTTGATTGCATCGATCTGAGCACGGATGGCAGTTTCCTGCGCATCAGTCAGATCGTTTGTTCTTGTTTCTGCATCTACACCGGCAGCTGCACAGATCTTCTTTGCAGTTGTAGGGCCAATTCCATAAATGTATGTCAGAGATATTCCAATGAACTTATTCCGTGGAATATCGACACCAGCAAAACGTGGCATATTTTATTCTCCTCTTTCTCTCTTAACCCTGTCTCTGCTTATGCTTAGGGTTTTCGCAGATTACCATGACAACGCCCTTGCGCTTGATCACTCTGCATTTATCACAAATTGGTTTTACAGATGGTCTAACCTTCATAATATTTTGCCTCCTGGACAATTTTTAATTTTAACATATTCAGTATTGAATGTCTGTAGGTAATATCCAACGTGTTTCTTTCCCAGGAAATACAGCGGAATCTCATTTCTGTTAAAATGCGGATGTTTGTCATTCGGATTTTACCAGCAACGTTGGCATGAGATCCAACAGCATACTGTATTGCTGTAAGAAACAAATCCCTGGGAGGGATCCTTCCCTCCCTGGTATTTATTTACTTAATGTACTTAATACTTCTTTGATCGAGCCGAAGACCTCTTCTGGTTTCCGATCTGCAGCGACATGTGTTGCCACACCTTTCGCATCATAGAAATCAATGACGGGCTTTGTGCTCTTTTCATATTCATCCATTCTGACTTTCAGCTGTTCGACTGTATCGTCTTTTCTCTGTTCGAGATCAGAACCGCACACATCGCACTTGCCTTCTGTTTTGGATGGTTTTGTATGAATATGATAGATCGCACCGCATTTTGGGCAGATTCTTCTTCCGGTGATCCGTTCCTTCAGAGTATCAAACCCAACTTCCAGCGCAATAACGCTTTCCACCGGTTTGCCGATCTTGTCAGCGATCTTGGTGAATGCCTCTGCCTGTACAAGCGTACGAGGGAAGCCATCCAGCAGATATCCTTTCTGACAGTCAGGTTTCTGAAGACGATCTTCGACCATAGCATTGATCACGTCATCCGGTACGAGCTTTCCAGCAATCATATAGGATTGAGCTGATTTGCCAAGTTCCGTATTATTCTTCACATTCTCTCTGAGCATATCGCCCGTAGAAATGTGAGGGATATCATATTCTGATACGATCATATCAGACATGGTACCTTTTCCTGCTCCGGCAGGACCCATGATCAGAAGATTCATTCGTTTTATCCTTCTTTTCTTATCTTAGGAAACCATGATACTGCTTCTGTGTCAGCTGACCTTTCAGCTGAGCCATTGTCTCTAAGGCAACACCGACAACGATAATAATACCTGTACCGCCGATAGATGTTGACTTTGGAAGCGATGTGAACATAGGCAGGATATATGGAATCACAGCAACGATGGTCAAGGCTGCTGCTCCCAGAACTGTAATACGGTTCAATACCTTGTGCAGATAGGTCTTTGTCTCAGAACCCGGGCGGATACCAGGAATATATGCACCGCTCTTGCCAAGATTGTCAGCCATCTGTTCAGGATCGACCTGCAGATCTGTGTAGAAGAAGGTGAATAGAACGGTCAGCAATGCATACAGCAGAAGTCCCGTCCAGCTTGTCAATGACAGCCAATTGCTCAGTGTCGTATACAGATCTGTATTGAAGAAACTGATAACGATCTGCGGCGCAGTGATAATGGACTGTGCAAAGATAACTGGGATAACAGATGCACTGTTGATCTTCAGAGGCAGAAATGTAATATCGCTGCCGCTGCGTGTCGTAGTGCTGTTCGTGTACTGAATTGGGATCTTTCTGACCGCTGTCTCCATCACGATAACGAAGACAATGATCACAAGATACAGAGCGCAGTACAGAGCAAACTGCAGAATGCCATTGAACATTTCACTGGAGCTTGATCCAGCAACAAGTACGTTGTATACCTGCATGAAGTTCGATGGAATGTTAGCAACAATGCCGGCAAAGATAATGATTGAAATACCATTGCCGATGCCTTTCATGGAAATACGATCGCCGATCCAGATCAGGAACATTGTTCCTGCGGTCAGTACGGTAGCGGTATACAGATAGCCGGAGAGATTTGCATTCTCCAGGATCGCATACTGCTTATCGAAGCCATATACCAGGGAGTATGCCTGTACAAATGACAGGACAACGCCCAAGTAACGGGTGATCTTTTCCATTTTCATACGGCCGGTCTGTCCGGACTTTGTCATTTCTGTCAAAGCAGGAATGACATCCATGGACAGCAGCTGAATGATGATGCTGGCAGTAATATACGGGGTAACTCCCATTGCGAAGATACTTAATTTCTCAAGCGCTCCGCCGCCCAATAAATTCATCATATTGAGGATGGAATTGTCCGCAATCTGCGAAGATAGTGTTGTTGTGTTCACACCTGGTACTGCGATGGCCGATCCAACACGATAGATCAGCAGCATTGCAAGAGTAAAGAAGATCTTTTTACGGATCTCTTTATTCTTGAACAAGCTGGCGAACGTGCGTCCCATGATTACAGGACCTCAGCTTTTCCGCCTGCTTCTTCGATTGCCTTCTGGGCAGACTTAGAAAACTTTTCAGCTTGTACTGTCAGCTTCTTTTCCAGCTTGCCGTTACCAAGGACTTTCACACCATCAAGGTGCTTCTTGACTAAACCGGCAGCCTTCAAAGCTGTGTAATCTACAGTGACACCGTCATCAAACTTGTTCAGTTCTTCGACATTGACAACTGCATATTCTTTACGAGTATAGTTTGTGAAACCTCTCTTAGGCATTCTCTTGAAGAATGGTGTCTGACCACCTTCAAAACCAATTGCGACGCCGCCGCCGCTTCTGGCATTCTGACCCTTCTGTCCCTTGCCAGCTGTTTTGCCGGTTCCAGAACCAAGACCTCTTCCAATTCTCTTCTTTGTGGAACGGGCTCCTTCTGTTGGCTTCAATTCATGTAATTTCATCTAGAGTCCCTCCTTATCTGATCTCAGCGACTTTCTTGTCGCGGAGCTTTGCAATTTCATCAACTGTACGCAGTTCCTTCAGTGCCTTCAGCGTTGCATAGACAACGTTGACAGATGTACGTGAACCGATGACCTTTGACAGAACATCAGCAACACCTGCAAGCTCAAGGATATTGCGGACAGCACCGCCTGCAATAACACCAGTACCTGGTGCAGCAGGAGCAAGGAATACTGTGGATGAACCATGAGTAACCTTGATCGCATGTGGAACTGTTCTTGTACCATCAACTAACTTGACAGTAAATACATTCTTTGTAGCGCACTCTTCAGCCTTCTTGATTGCATCTGGAACTTCGGATGCCTTGCCCATTCCAAATCCAATACGTCCCTTATGATCGCCGACGACGACCAATGCAGCAAAACGCATTCTGCGTCCGCCCTTAACGGTCTTGGATACACGGTTGATGGAGACTACTACAGAGTCGAACTCTTTTGGTTCGCGCTTTCTGAAATCTCTTTTTTTATCGTATGGCATTTCAGTATCTCCCTTTCCTTAGAACTTCAGTCCAGCTTCTCTTGCTGCTTCAGCAAGAGCCTGAACTCTTCCGTGATATACATAACCGCCACGGTCGAAACGGACGGACTCGATCTTTGCATCTAAGCACTTCTTGGCAATAGCTTCGCCAACCTTCTTGGCTGCTTCAACGTTTCCGCCATTCTCCAGCTTCAGTTCCAAAGAACTGGCAGCACAGAGAGTTTTTCCTGTTGTATCATCAATGACCTGTGCAAAGATGTTTGCATTGGAACGGAATACGTTCAGTCTTGGGCAGTCGGGAGTACCGTTGACTACATTGCGTACACGCTTATGACGGCGGATGCGCTCTTCATTTTTCTTCTGTAAATTCAGCATTTTCTACTCTCTCCTTCCCTTACTTTTTAGCCGCAGCTGTCTTGCCTTCCTTACGGCGAACAACTTCATCCACATAGCGGATGCCCTTTCCTCCGTACGGCTCTGGCTTTCTGATCTCTCTGACCTCAGCAGCGAACTGGCCAACCATCTGCTTATCAATTCCAGATACATTGATGGTTGTTGCATCAGGGCATTCTACCTTGACACCTTCCGGTGCAGTCAGTTTAACTTCGTGAGAGTATCCAACGCTCAATGTGATCGTGTTATTGGCAACAGAAGCTCTGTAACCAATACCGACGATCTTCATCTGCTTGCTGAAACCAGCAGAGACGCCTTCGACCATTGTATTGATCAGTGCTCTTGTGGTTCCATGAAGCTGCTTTGTGTGCTTCTCATCGTTAGGACGCTTAACTGTAATGACTCCAGCATCAACCTTGATGTCCATCAATGGGGAGAAGGACTTTGTCAGTGTTCCCTTAGGTCCCTTTACAGTCACCTCATTCTCACCGGCAACAGCTACTTCAACGCCAGCTGGAATGGTAATCAGTTTATTTCCGATACGTGACATTTGTCTAGTTATCCTTTCTCATTACCAGACGTAGGCTACGACTTCGCCGCCTGCGTGCTGTTTTCTTGCTTCTTTGTCTGTCATCATTCCATTGGATGTTGAAATGATAGCAATGCCCAGTCCATTGAGGACCTTTGGCACTTCGTTGCCCTTTGCATAGACACGAAGCCCTGGCTTAGAAATTCTCTTGATGCCTGTGATGACCTTTGCACCGCGTGCACCATACTTCAGAGTAACGACGATTTTCTTCTCGATACCCTCGCCTTCTACAGCGTACTTGTCAATATAGCCTTCTGACTTCAGGATCTTAGCAATTTCTACCTTGACCTTTGAAGCTGGGGTTACATCAACTGTTGTCATGTGTGCCTGAACTCCATTACGGATTCTGGTCAGCATGTCAGCAATAGGATCTGTCATATTCATATCGCGCTACCTCCCTCTTACCAGCTTGCCTTCTTGACTCCAGGAATCTGACCTTTGTAAGCCAGTTCTCTGAAGCAGATTCTGCAGAGCTTATACTTCTTTAATACTGAATGCGGACGTCCGCATCTCTCGCAGCGAGTATACTCGCGCGTGGAGAACTTCGCTGGACGAGAAGCCTTAACTTTTAAACTTGTCTTTGCCATGTCTGTCCTCCTTCTCTTACTTCTCAAATGGCATGCCGAGTTCCTTCAGCAATGCGTATGCTTCTTTGTTGGACTGTGCTGTTGTAACGATTACAACATCCATTCCTCTGACCTTGGCAACCTTATCAAAGTTGATTTCAGGGAAGATCAGCTGTTCCTTTACGCCCAATGTATAGTTTCCTCTGCCATCAAAAGCAGTAGAAGATACACCATGGAAATCTCTTACACGAGGAAGAGAGATATTGAACAGCTTATCAAGGAATTCATACATTCTCTCGCCGCGGATCGTGACCTTGCAGCCAATTGGCATGCCTTCACGCAGCTTGAAGTTTGCAATAGACTTCTTAGCCTTTGTGATGACTGGCTTCTGACCGGAGATCTCTGTCATCTCTTCAACAGCTTCATCAAGAAGCTTGCTGTTCACAATGGAATCGCCGACGCCCATGTTGATAATGACCTTAACAACCTTTGGTGCCTGCATTGGAGATGTATACTCGAACTCTTTGATCAGAGAAGGCTTAACTGTTTCTGTATATTTCTGCTGAAGACGATTCATTACTTCTTAGCCTCCTTGATCTCTGCACCGGACTTCTTGAAGACTCTTGTCTTCTTGCCGTCCTCGACTTTATAACCTACACGACTGATGCTCTTGGCTTTCTTGTCATAGAGCATTACGTTTGAAGCATCGATTTCTGCTTCCTTTTCAATCACGCCGCCTTCAGGGTTCTGCTGGTTAGGCTTCAAAGACTTCTTGATCATATTGACACCTTCAACGATGACCTTGTTGTTCTTTGGGTCAACGGATTTCACTTCGCTGACAGTTCCCTTGTAGTGGCCGCTGATGACCTTAACTGTATCACCTGTCTTGATTTTCATTCTGCGGTCCTCCTTATAAAACTTCCGGAGCCAGGGAAACAATCTTAGTGAATCCCTTATCACGGAGTTCTCTTGCGACCGGACCAAAGATACGTGTTCCGACCGGTGTCAGGTCATCCTTGATGATGACTGCTGCATTGTCGTCAAACTTGATATAAGAACCATTGTCACGTCTTACACCATAAACTGTACGTGCGATAACTGCCTTGACGACCTGGCCGTTCTTGACAGTACCATTTGGCTGTGCACTCTTTACTGCGCAAACGACGATGTCGCCGATTGATGCAGTCTTGCGCTTTGAGCCGCCTAAGCATCTGATGACGAGTAATTCCTTGGCACCAGTGTTATCAGCAACTACCAATCTGCTTTCATTCTGAATCATTGCTTTTTCCTCCTGTGCCTTAAAGTATTACTGCCTTTTCAACAACCTTGACCAAACGGAAGTGCTTATCCTTTGATAAAGGTCTTGTTTCCATTACTTCAACAATGTCGCCGACCTTTGCTTCGTTGTTCTCATCATGAACCTTGAAGCGAGTCGAAGCCTTTACGTGTCTGCCATATAAAGGATGAGCCTTCGATGCGGTGATCTCTACGACGATTGTCTTGTCCATCTTATCGGAAACTACTGTTCCGTGAAGGACCTTACGTGCGTTTCTTTCTGCCATATTTACTTGCCCTCCTTACTTAGCTGCTTCTGCATTCTCACGTTCAGTAAGAACGGTATAGATGCGAGCGATTGTTTTCTTGATATCTTTAACGCGGGATGGATTCTCCAGATTGCCTGTAGCCTGTGCAAAGCGCAGTCCATACAGTTCTTCCTTCAGAGAAACGACTTCCTTCTGGAGCTCTTCGTTACTAAGATCTCTGATTTCTTTTACATTCATGATTACTTAGCCTCCTCGCCCTTCTTAACAAAGCGGGTCTCTACGCAGAGCTTATTGGCGCCAAGTCTCAGAGCCTCACGTGCTGTGGCCTCATCAACGCCGCCTACTTCGAAGAGAATTCTTCCCTTCTGGACAACTGCTACCCAATGATCCGGAGCACCTTTGCCTGATCCCATACGAACTTCCAACGGCTTCTTTGTTTTAGCAAGCTGTGGGAAGACCTTGATCCAGACCTGTCCGCCACGGTTCATATAACGTGTCATAGCAACACGTGCTGCTTCCAGCTGAGCAGAACTTACATAAGCTCCTTCTTCAGCTACAAGTCCATACTGGCCAAACGCAATTGTGCGTCCTGCCTTAGAAATACCTTCGTAAGAAACACGATGAGGTCTTCTGTATTTGGTTCTATTTGGCATTAACATAATTAATTCTGACCTCCTTCTGCAGGAGCTGCTTTTTCAGCTGGCTTTGGTGCCGATGCAGCTGCCGGACGACGGCTGCCTCTTGCTGTGCGGGAACTGTTTCCTCCCCTTCTGCCGCCTCTGTGATCCGGTCTTCTTGAATTGGCTGGAGCTTCTGGCTCCTTGACCATCTGTCCAGGCAGAACTTCACCGCGGCAGATCCAGACCTTGACACCGAGCTTGCCATATGTTGTATGTGCTTCTTCACAGGCAAAGTCGATATCTGATCTTAATGTATGCAGAGGAACGACTCCTCTGGAATAACCTTCCTGACGAGCAATTTCAGCTCCGCCCAGTCTGCCCTTTGCCAATGTCTTAATGCCCTTGGCGCCGGAACGCATGGTCTGCTGAATTGCCTTCTTCTGAGCAATACGGAAGGACTGACGTGCTTCAAGCTGTTCACAGATCTTGCGTGCGACCAAACGTGCATCCAGATCTGGATTGGCGACAGCAACAACATCAATCTTGACATTCTTGCCTGTCATCTTTGTCAGCTTGGCCTTCAGTGTATCAGCCTTGCTCTTAGGAGCCTTAGCAGCTTCTCCTTCTGCAGCAGGTGAAGGTGCTGACATTGTCTTGCCGACAACAGCGCCTGGTCTGGCACAGCGGATGATCACCTTGACATCCTTCTTGCCTGTTCTCTCAATTTCAATACGAGAGATATATGCATCTTTCAGTTCCTTTTCGAGGAAACTGCGGATCTTGACATCTTCGTTCAGAAGATCTCCATAATTAGCCTTGTTTGCGTACCATCTGGAATCCCAGTCGCGGATCACGCCGACACGCATGCCAATTGGGCTTACTTTTTGTCCCATATTCTGATCTTCCTCCCTTATCTCTCATCGGAAACCACAACTGTAATGTGGCTTGTTCTCTTCATAATCGGGGAAGCATTTCCCTTAGCTCTCGGCATGAAGCGCTTGAGGACAACGCCCTCATTTGCATAGCATTCCTTGACATACAGGGAATCAGCATCCAGCTGATTATTATTTGTAGCATTTGCGGCAGCGCTCTTGACTACCTTGTACACTGCTGTAGCGGCCTGGTTCGGTTCGAACTTCAGGATCGCCAGAGCTTCATTTACACTCTTTCCGCGGATCGTATCTAAGACCAATCTGACCTTGCGAGGAGTGAAACGAACTGTTTTTGCGGTTGCTTTTACATCCATTGTCTTCTCCTCCTTACGCCTTCTGATCAACGGCAGCCTTGCCTTCACCGTGTCCGCCGAACTTTCTTGTTGGGGCAAACTCACCTAACTTATGTCCGACCATATCTTCTGTTACATACACGGGGACGAATTCCTTGCCGTTATATACAGCGAATGTCTTGCCTACAAACTTAGGGAAGATCGTTGAACGGCGGGACCATGTCTTAATTACATCATGACTGCTTGCCGCATCCTGTGCTTCAACCTTTTTCATCAGGCTGGCATCAATGAATGGGCCTTTCTTAACGCTTCTTGACATTATTCATTCTCTCCTTTCAACTTACTTTCCATTCTTTCTTCTCACAATTAACTGAGAAGACTTAGCCTTAGGATTTCTTGTCTTGACGCCCATAGCTTTCTTGCCCCAAGGTGTCATTGGAGACTTACGTCCTACTGGCTGTTTGCCTTCACCACCACCATGCGGATGGTCGACAGGGTTCATTGCAGAACCTCTGACATGAGGACGAACGCCTAAGTGTCTGTTGCGGCCAGCTTTTCCTAAGTTGACCAGAGAGTAATCACCATTGCCGACAATACCTATCGTTGCACGGCAGTTGTCATGGACCTTTCTGACTTCACCAGAAGCCAGACGCAGAGTAACGAAGCCGCCTTCTGATCCAAGGATCTGTGCGGAGCAGCCTGCAGCACGAGCCATCTGGCCGCCCTTGCCTGCTGTTAATTCAACGTTATGAACATATGTTCCATCAGGAATATTCTTCAGTTCCATTGCATTGCCTGTCTTGATATCGACAGCTGCACCGGAAACGACCTTATCGCCGACATTCAGATCTGCTGGGCAGATGATGTAACGCTTCTCACCATCAGCGTAATGAAGCAGAGCGATGTTTGCATTTCTATTTGGATCATATTCAATGGAAGCTACCTTAGCTACCACATCATCCTTGTTTCTCTTGAAATCGATGATTCTGTACTTCTGTTTCTCACCGCCGCCCTGATGACGGGATGTGATACGGCCTGTGTTTCCGCGGCCGCCCTTCTTATTTAACGGAGCGAGCAGGCTCTTCTCAGGTGTTGACTTTGTGATGCGGTCATTGCTGAGAGTGCTCATGTTTCTGCGTCCGTTATTGGTCGGCTTATACTTTATGATTGCCATTTTCCTTTATTTTCCTTTCGCAGTTTGTCCGGAGATAGCGAATTCCTCCGATATTTTAATGCTTACTTGCTCTCTTCATTCTTGAAGAGATCGATAGACTTTCCTTCAGG
>JAAYWN010000127.1 GCA_012516665.1 Erysipelotrichaceae bacterium | reverse complement strand
ATGCTGGCTGAATCATTGAAACAGCTGATCATCGAGGTGACTGCACAGCAGGCAGAGCCCCAGACGATTGAATTGAAAGCGGCTGAAAGGGGATGCCCGACAAGATTGTTTGATACACTTTCGTCGTTTTCTAATTAAGATGAAGACGGGATCATTAACCTTGGCATCGATGAACTGAAAGATTATACAGTGTGCGGGACTAATGATGCTCAGGATCTGCGGAAGAAAGTTGCGGAACAATGCAGGCAGATGGAACCTGTTGTGCGTGCGCTTTTCACTGTTTGTCAGATTGATGGCAAAGAAGCTGTCTCGGCAGAGATCCCTGGCGCTGAAATATCTTTGCGGCCGGTATTCCGACAATGCGCTCAGAATGCGCTAAGCTTGGTTTGCCAGCCCCCATATTTACATGTATACATGGTGAGTTCAAAGTGACAATGAGGAATGATTACAGCAATCAGTCGGATTCCTTATCTGATGCAATTATGCAATACTGTGATATGCCTCGTTCCAGACAGCAGTTAGTTGACTTCAGCGGCAAGTCAAAGAATTATGTCATGACACAGATTGTTCTGCCTCTGGTGAACAGCGGCAGACTGAAACTGACCATTCCGGAGAAACCGCAGAGCAGCAAACAGAGATACATGAAATCAAAGTAAGGCAAATAAGAAAACACCCAGCAGATTTATTGTCCGCCGGGTGTTATGTTTTTTACTTTGCTGCTCTTCCTTTGGCGTAGACCTGAACGATATCGTAGTCACGATCCAGTACAGCGAGATCCGCATCATAGCCATAGGCAATCTTGCCTTTATGATCATCGATCTTTAAATATCTTGCCGGATTGAGCGATGTCATATTGATGGCCCAGTCGACAGGGATCTGTACTTTTTCAATCAGGTTCTGCAGACCGCGGTTGAACTTCATCGTACCGCCAGCCAAAGTGTCTGTTCCTTTCAGATAAGCAGATCCATTTTTCCGGATCTCAATGGACTGACCGCCCAATTCATAGGTGCCTGGTTCACAGCCCTTTGCACATAGCGCATCATCGATCATGATCATATGATCTCTGCCCTTTGCTTCGATCAATGCACGCATGGCAGGCCAAGCGACATGATTTCCATCACAGATCAGTTCACTGTATGTATCACGCAGATTCATAGCAGCCCCTGGAATGCCGGGTTCTCTATGATGCATATCAGTCATGCCGTTATAGGTATGGGTAATGCTGCGGGCGCCGTTCATGACGGCCATTACAGCCTGTTCATACGTTGCACCGGAATGGCCAAGTGAAACATTGACACCGGTATCGCTGCAGTAATGCGTCAAGGCGAGATCTGGATCATTTTCACAGGCGACGGTAATGATCCTGATCAGTCCATGGGCTGCTTTCTGATAGCGTTTGAACTGTTCAACATTCGGCGTCACAATATACTGCTCTGGCTGTGCACCTTTATGATCGACATTGAGGTAAGGTCCTTCGAAATGAATGCCAAGGATCTCCGCGCCCTCATCAAAGCCGGATTCCTTGACGGCTGCGACATTGGCAACAGCCTTGGTCAGTACTTCTTCGCTCTGCGTAACCGTGGTAGGACAGAAGGAAGTGATGCCTTCATTCAATAAGCCCTTTGCCCATTTCTTCAATCCATCCGGGTTGGCATCATTGGTATCAAAGCCCAGTCCGCCATGACAATGAACATCGATCATACCTGGAATAATGCGCAGATCCTCATAATCGATATCTGCTTTTTCTGTGCCGTAAGGATAGACAGCGGCAATTTTCCCATCTTCGATCTCAATCTGTGCTGGGGTGAAAATACTGCTGGTCCATACATTTCTGCTTTGAATAATCATTTCTTATACTTTACCTTTCTCTTATTATAAAGTCCTGCGGATAAAACCGCCGGCTTTTTTCAGCTCTTCTTCTGCTTTATCTTTGCTGCACTTCAGCAGGATCATCACGATGGCAGTCTTTACCATGCCATCCGCTTCCACGCGCGCTTTTTCTGCTTCTTCACGCGTGCATTCAGTCGCTTCCATGATGATGTTTTCTGCTCT
>JAAYWN010000126.1 GCA_012516665.1 Erysipelotrichaceae bacterium | reverse complement strand
AGGAACGACAGGATGTACAGCACCAGAGAATACAATGATCATGACAACGGACCCAATGAACGATTTTATCTGGCAGCAGGCCTATGCAATCGGTGGAGGTAATCCATTCTACTATGCAGCAAGGGCAGGACTTTGGGACCCAAGGCAGTGTACAACTTTTGCATGGTACCGGTTCTATCAATATTACGGTTATGACAGTGGAGCACGTGGATCTGGATATATCGATGCAGAACAGTTGGTTGCTGCTCATCCGGATAAGTTTGTCCTCAGCAGCGATCCGGCACCCGGATCTATTGTCTCCTTCCCAAGGACCTATGGTGAAGATGGCCATGTTGGATTCATAGAGAAGGTAGAAGGAACAACAGTCTGGCTGTCTGATGGCAACTGGGGAAAAGGAAACATCCGTCTGAACAAGAAGACCTCAGTACAGGAGATGGATGCTTATTACTGCAAGAATGGAGCAAGGATCGAATATGCAGTGCCTAAGAAATAGTCCAATAAGAGATCCTAACTATTTTGTTATCAGCACAGATTGGTTAGGATCTTTTTGATTGGATCACATTAAGGAAATGAAGAGGATGCATTTATGAAAGATACAATATTAAGAACAACAAAACTTGGTTCGAGTATCTGCCGGAGGACAGATAAGGCAGGAAAAACATTCTATATAGTAAGAGTAGAAGTGAATGGTGAAGAGTATTATCATTCTGAATTTGAACGGTTATCCACAGCTGAAGAAATCTGTAAAGTAATGATCAGGCTTGCATTATGTGACTATGAAAAGAAGGAAGTTCCTGTATCAGAAACTACAGAAAATATTTAATTAAATTATTAAGCAGGATAAGGGAACCACATTTACGGTGCAGCTGCATTTTGAAGAAGCAGGATCATCAGATGCGCCATTGCAGGATGCTTTGCCGAATCAACTGATTGACATGACTGGCAGGAAGATACTTCTTTGTGAAGACAACAGCCTGAACAGCGAAATAGCAGTTGCTCTGCTGAAAGATAAAGGTATGTCAGTCACGGTAGCGGAAAATGTGAAAGTCGGACTGGATGAGTTCAGCAATAGTGCAGAGGGTGAGTATGATGCAGTGCTGATGGATATCCGCATGCCGGTGATGGATGGCATTGAAGCAGCCGAGGCAATTCGCTCATTGGACAGACCGGATGCCGGGACAGTGCCAATCATTGCGATGTCAGCTGATGCATTCGCAGATGATATATTAAGATGTGAGAATGCGGGCATGAACGGTCATATTGCAAAACCGGTCAATCCTGATATTCTGTATCAGACCTTGAGCAAAGCAATGTCGGACAGTCGAAAATGATTTATTAAGTATAAATATGTATCAAGACAGCTTCTGACATGGAAAGCCAGGAGCTGTTATTATGCGGAAATTGGTATCAATGCGTGCTGAGTATTCAAAAATGGAAATAGTGAGTCATCACATTTAACAATTTCTATGTTGACAAGAACATTTCCATAATACATACTGCTTATATCTTCTTTGCGCTGCATTACATCCCGGTAAAACGGAGTGCGAGATCAACAGTACAAACTGAGCAGGCGATGCCTAGTAAAGGCGTGGGGCCGGGCCGTTCCGAAGGCGGCAGCAGTGTGTGAATTCTGACACCTGTGGGACAGTTGTATGTCCTGCAGGTGTTTTTTGCACCTTTGTCAGGGACAGACGATTTCCAGATGAAGTGCCATAGAAGCAATCGTGACACCGCATAAGTGCGGACAACGGAGGATACTTTTATGACCAATAACGGTTACAACGTAACAGGCCTGACTGCTGAACAAGCAAAAGAATTACAAGAAAAATTTGGCAAGAATATTCTTGTCCCAAAGAAAAAAGAAGGATTTCTAAAAAAAGTATTGACCATCATCAGTGAACCAATGTTCCTGCTTTTAATTGTGGCAGCGATCATTTACTTTATCCTTGGCGAACCGCGGGATGGATCAATCATGCTGATTTTTGTGGTGGGAATTATCAGTATCGATGTCATTCAGGAATGGAAGACAGATAAGACCCTCAATGCGCTGAAAGATTTGTCAGCACCGCGGATCACAGTAGTCCGTGATGGAAAAGAAATTGAAATTGCTAGTGAGGACCTTGTACCAGGAGATTTGATGATGATTTATGAAGGCGTCAAGATTCCTGCTGACGGCATAGTTGTTTCATGTGCGGATCTTTGTGTTGATGAATCATCATTGACTGGGGAGCCGGAAGGCGTCTGGAAGACTGTTTTTGGTGAACAGCAAGGAAAAGAACAGAAGGATTATTGGCGGAATGATTACTGCTATGGGGGTACGCTTGTTACTCAGGGTACTGGCTTGATCAAAGTTGACAAGATAGGGGCCCATACAGAATATGGGAAAATTGGGAAGAATGTAGCTGAAGCCCCGCAGGATAATACACCGCTGCAGAAACAGACCAGAAAACTCGTGAAGACTTGTACGATCATTGCGGCTGTACTCTTTCTTTTGGTCTGTATATTTACCTGGATGGATATACCTGATCATTCTTTCAATGAGCGTTTAATTGAAAGTATCTTATCCGGAGTCACTCTGGCAATGGCAATGATCCCAGAAGAATTTCCTGTCATTCTGACGGTTTTTCTTTCCATGGGTGCCTGGCGCCTGGCAAAGAAACATTCATTGGTAAGAAAACTTCCGAGCGTGGAAACACTGGGAGAAGTATCTGTTCTGTGTGTAGATAAAACCGGTACAATCACAATGAACCAGATGAGCATTCAGGATACATGGAGCCCTTTAAAATCTGAAAAAGATATGTTCGCAACGATGGGAATGGCATGTGAGACGAATGCATATGATCCTATGGAAAAGGCGATGCTCCGCTATTGTGATGAGCATGATATCTCAAGAGAAGAATTGTTTGAAAATCAATTCATTTCAGAATATGCATTTACAAATGAATTGAAAATGATGGGACATGTATGGAAGAAGAATGATGAGATCATCATTGCGGCAAAGGGCAGCCCAGAAAAGATCCTTACAATCTGTGAATTGACAGATCAGCAGAGGCAAGAAGTAGAAGAACGTATTCGATCAATGTCAATGCAGGGGCTTCGTGTCATAGCAGTAGCTAAAGGCAGCCCGAAGAGTGAAGCAGATATTCCTGCTTCAATAACAGAATGCCATCTACAGCTGCTTGGTATTGTTGGTCTGGCTGATCCGCCGCGGGAAAATGTCAAGAATGATATTGCTGTATGCCGACGTGCAGGTATCCGTGTTGTTATGATCACCGGTGATAATGGAATTACTGCTTCAGCAATTGCTGCAAAAATCGGCATGGATAATGGCAGTCAGATTATCACCGGCGAAATGATTGACAACATGAGTGAAGAAGAACTTCAAAAAGCGGTGCAGAAGGTCTCAATCTTTTCACGCGTTATTCCTGAACATAAGATGAGGATTGTAAAAGCATTCAAGGATAATGGCGAGATTGTCGCTATGACGGGTGACGGTGTCAATGATGCACCGGCATTGAAATGTGCCGACATTGGAATAGCAATGGGAAAGCGCGGAAGTGAAGTTTCACGTGAAGCGGCCGATTTGATATTGATGGATGATAATTTCTCTACAATTGTAGAAACGATCAAAGACGGAAGAAGAATCTATGATAACATACGCAAAGCCGTCGGATATGTATTTACAATTCATATTCCAATCGCATTTTCATCTCTGCTTGCTCCGTTCTTGGGAATTGCACCGGCGGCATTCATGCTGCTGCCGCTGCATATTGTGTTATTGGAGGTTATGATTGATCCGACTTGTTCGATTGTTCTGGAAAGACAGCCGGCAGAGACAAATATCATGGATCGACAGCCAAGAAATCCTAAAGAAGTTATGTTGAATCGCTCGTTGTTGATGAAGAGTGTTCTGCAGGGACTGGTACTCTTTGCGTCTTCTTT
>JAAYWN010000125.1 GCA_012516665.1 Erysipelotrichaceae bacterium | reverse complement strand
CATCCTAATGATTCCATTGACTGTTCTGATAGGGTATCAAGGTGCCATCATTGCTTCTTTGATCGGCGGGACGTATCTGCTGATTGCAAATGTCTACGGTCTGCAGAAACAGTTCCATATTGAAGGCAGGAGAATGATGATCCACTTGGCAAAGATCATCATGGCTTTGGCCGTCATGACAATGGCGTGCTATGCATTGAAATTCATTGGTCTGAATGGTGCTGTCGGAACAAGCAAATGGATCGCTCTGTGCAAGTTTGCTGCTAATATGATCCTGTCCTTGCTTATCTATTTAGGGGTATCGCAGCTGCTGCATATTCCAGAAGATCTCTTTCACAGACGTTTTTCATCAATGATCAAAGCAAAGATAAAGCATCAGGTATAATGTGATATTTAAAAAAAGATTTGCTTCCGCAGCGGAAACAGATCTTTTTTAGATATTTGCTTTAGCAAGATTTTATTTAGAAATATTGATACCGGCATCTGCATCATAATCACCTGCATAAACACATGATTGATTCGAGGTACCTTTAGAAGTTGTATACGAACCGCAGACTTTGATGTTGCCTTTCAATGATCCTGGAATGCCGGTATAGAAACTGGTCTTGCTGGTAATCTTAGTATAGAATTCATCATTGACATAGATGTCAGCGTAGTACTTTGCATTTGTATTTGATAGCTGTGAGGCGCTGGCAGCTTTGCATGCACCGTACATACTGATATTGTTATAGCCATCTTTCAGAGAAATATTCCTGCTTCCGGAACATGTATCCTGCGTATTCCAGTTGATGTACATGATGCCATTTGACATCGAAGCATCAAAACTAGAAAGGACTGGGGTCTTGCCTGTGTAGTCTGCCTGCGATACCGTAGGCATATTATTCAGACCTTCTTCCGAGACAGAAGAAGTCGTCGTTTTGCCGCCTATCGTACCATCATCTGCTACATGAGGATATGTGCCGGTCAGGTATGTAACGTCCTTGACATCATCAGGCTTCGTGACACCTTTGGATGTTTCAGGTGACAGTGAATTTTCTAGGTCGATCAAAGCTTGGTTTGTCTGTCCCGGAATATTCAGGTTGTCCTCTGCTGTTGTGAAATAGCAGTGCTCACCTGCAATTGCTTTATCATAGCCTAGCCATACTGCATTTGTATATTGGGAAGTAGAAGCGACCATCCATTTGTCTTTCATGGCACCTTCTGGGATGCCATACTGCATGCCATCTTTTCCCCAGTCTGTCGTACCAGTCTTAGCATAGACAGGATACTCAGAATTTTTAAATATCTGCATATAGTTGTAGACCGTGCCGTCGGTATTGCGATTCATCAGCGTATCCATGAGATAGGCACTGCCGGAAGAAAGTACTCTTTGATCCTGGTTCTCGGTCGGCTCATAGGTGCTTCCATCGGTAAACTCAATAGAACGGATCGTATGCGGCTGATTGTAAACACCGAGATTGATCATCGCGGCATGTGCTCCAGCAAGCTCTTCAACGGTCGTTGTAAAGGAGTTGCCGCCGATAGCATAGGATTGATGGAAATCATCATAGGATACTTTGGAGAAACCGATTGAATGCATGTAATCAACAATTGCGTTTGATCCAATCTTTGCGGTAACATGCTCCAGCGTCAGAATAGCTGGAATATTCAGCGAGTTCTGCAGGGCAGAAGTGATGGTCAGATCGCCGGCATATTTGCCATTGGCATTAACTAAGACTCGGCTTTCGGCAGGGAAGGTAATTGGTCTATCCTGAACGATCTCATCAAGGGAATACCCTAAGTATTCAAAGGCGAGAGGATAATCAACGGCAGGCTTGATGGAAGATCCCGGCTGCTTATACTGCTGGGTAGCACGGTTCAGCAGGAGCGAACCGCCTGTATAATTCCGTCCGCCGCCGATACCGACGATCTCGCCATTTTTATTGTTAATAGAAATGATAGCAGTCTGCATCAGATCATTCGGATAATCAATGGCACCATTTTCAATATCCTCGATCTCCTGCTGGATCTGCGGCTGCAGGGAAGTATAGATCTTCATTCCTGTCGTTGTTGGATCCTTGCCGGTAACTTCAGCAGCTTCCTGTATTGCTACACCAAGATACTGCGCATATTTTGTACTGCTGCTTGCCATATGAGAAGAGCCGGTCAGCTGGTCCTCAACTTTAATTGAAGAAGCCAGATGATATTCATTTTCGTTGATATAGCCATGATTGAGCATCTGCTGCAGGACTTCATTGCGCCGTTCGGTCGCATAGTCCAAGTATTCATAAGGATTGTATTTATTCGGCAGATTGACAATGCCAGCAAGCAGCGCACTCTCGGAGAGATTCAGTTCACCAGCATCTTTATTGAAATAGTATTCAGCAGCTTTCTGTACGCCGCGGATCTGCCCGCCGAAATTCAGACGATTGACATAGTAGGCAAAGATCTCTTTTTTCGACATATTTTTTTCCAGCTGGAGGGAAAGATAGATCTGCTGGACTTTGTACTGGATCGTTGCATCACGCTCGGTCCCGCCGGAAAGATCGTCCGTTGAAAAATAAGTATTCTTGATCAGCTGCATTGTGAAAGTAGAACCGCCTTGGGTATTGTGGTGCAGAACAGTGTTGATCACTGAAGAAGTGAAGCGCGGAATATCAAATCCATCATGCGAGAAGAAACGGGAATCCTCAATGGATAGAAAAGCATCAACGAGGGATTCAGGACATTGATCGTATGTGATATTCTGCCGATAATAGGCACCGATCTCGCTCAGCAGATTGCCATCTGTGTCATAGATCGTTGTACTGTCTTCACCGACCAGGTCAGAGGTATTGAGCGTTGGTGTATTCGCAAGAAGTTTTTTGATATATGCGGTACCGGCTGCACCAAGAACACAATAGATGGCTAAGATAAATACAAAGATGCCGATCCAGATGCGACGGCGCTTTTCTTTCGCCAGGAACTTCTTTTTCTTTTGTGCAAGATCATCGCTATTTGGCTGATGCTCTGGAACTGATGTATGTAAATTCATTGGGACCCCCAATCATGAGATTTTATTCAGTAAGAAATCAAGCTGCCTTTTTGAACCACTGCAGGCAGATAGCACCGATGCCGGTATGGGCGGCAACCGCATTGCACAGGTCAATGATCTGAATCGATGCTTTTGGAAAGCGCAGGTGCATTTTGTGATACAGCTCTTCAGCTGTTTTGATATTATCGACGTGCGCAATAGTGACAGACCATAGATCTGAACCGTCATTGACACCGTCATTTTCCATTTCATCCATGCCGCGCTCAAGTGCTCTGCGGAAGGTGCGGACTTTTTCAAGAATATCGATACGGCCTGATGTTTTTTTGTTGATCTGAAGAACTGGCGAGATCTGCAGAAATTTTGCCAGACGAGCAGCCATTGGTGTCAATCTGCCCCCGCGTACCAGCTGATCCAGTTTCTGTGGGATCACCAATGTATTAGTTGAATTGATGATCTCTTCAACTTTGCAGCGAATAGCCAGATCTGAAATGCCTTTTTCATAGCAATCTTTGATATAGTGGATCAAATAGTCCTGTACTACAGCAGTAACATAGGTATCCGCTGTTATGATGCGTATGCCAAGCTCATTGGCAGCTGCTGTCATGGTACTGATCGTTCCTGAAAGACCATTGCAGATCGGTACAGCAATGATCAGATCTACACCCTGTTTTTTTAATGATTCAAAGCATTCTTCGACAATGCCAGGGGATGGCTGAGACGTTTTCAGCAGATGTCCCTCTTCCAGAAGCTTAAGATTATCTTTGATGAGCAATGTCTCCATATCTTGATAGGTGTGTGTTTCGTCAGTGATCTGGAGAGGAACGCTGACAATTCCGTCTTTTGCTAAAGTCTCTATACTTTTTCCGGTACCGGAATCTGTCACATATGCGATCTTCATTTCTGCCTCCTCGGTCATTGGACGTATCCATTATATAGAATTTCACATTCAATTGCTTAACAGCTTGCGTGAATTGTATGTTCAAGTTAAAATTTTCGTTATGAACTTGGTAAAGAATAAGAAAAAAATACATATCCTGCTGATTGCCGTCGGCATGCTTTTTACAATCCTTCCTTTATTTCACACCAGCCTTTGGTTTGATGAATCCTACAGTGTATCTTTGGCTTCTCATTCTTTCAGTGAAATCTGGAGCATTGATATCCATGATGTGCATCCGGTATTCTATTATGACTGTCTGCATCTTCTGTATCTAGTCTTTGGCAGCAATATTCTTGTATATCGGCTCTTTTCCTGGGCATGTTTAAGCATGATCGGGATTTTTGGATATACGGGCATCCGCCGGGACTTTGGCGAAGATACAGGCATCTGGTTCACCTTTTTTGTCTTTTTCTTTCCCGTCAATGTTGTATATGCCGGTGAGATCCGGATGTATATGCTGGTCTGTCTGCTGGTGCTGCTGGGGACATTCTATGCGATCCGTATTGCCAAGGGCTCAAAGAATCGCTGGGATCATCTGCGCATGGTTCTTTTCTTTGTCTTAGCTGCCTATACGCACTACTATGGCCTGCTGGCTGCTGCTATGGTGAACTTGATCCTGCTGAGCATATTGATCGTTCATCATAAACAGAGCACAAAAAGAGAATATGGCATATGGCTGCTGGATGGTCTTCTGCAGATTGGTATGTATTTGCCTTGGCTGTTTGTATTTATTTCACAGGCCGGCGCAGTAAAACAGAATTTCTGGATCCGCTGGTATTGGCCGAGTACACTGATTGAAATGATCCTGTTCCAATTCTCTGGAAATCTGGGAAAAGATCTGTTTCTGCCGGCTGCTGCTGCCGCTGGTGCAGAGGCTGCTTTTGCCGTCTATCTGATTGTGATGGCAGTGAAAGATCATCATGAGCATATCGATGAGAAACTTCTGACGCTTGGAACATATACCGGTGTCATCGCTGCTGCGGCTTTGGCTGGGATCCTGATGCATCGCGTGATCGTCTATGCCAGATATCTTCTTGTCTGCACAGGTCTTCTGCTGCTTTATATCAGTGATGCATTTGCTCGATGCGGCCGAAAGATCATCAGCAGTATTTTCTGTGCTGCCGTTGCTATCTGTGCTGTCTGTGCCAATATGACGCTGATCAAGACAAACTACGCACCGAGCAATCAGGCACCGTATGAGTATTTGGAAGCTAATATGCAGGCCGGAGATGTGATCTTGGTCAGCAACTATCTTCAGGATCCAAATTCGTTTATTGCCGTATCGAGGTATATGGATCATCGCATTATTTATTGGAATGAATGTGCCTGGATGGATGAAAGCGTCAAAGCATATCGGGCTTACGGTACGGATATGACGGTCGTATATAATCTGAATGATGTTCCTGCCTTTTCGGGAAGAGTCTGGGTCATCTATGCCGATGACGATGATCGTCAGATGCCGATCAATCATGTCTATAACGCTGTTATCAGTCATTTTCATGGTACGGGCGAAGGCACGCACTATTTTCAGACAGACTATAAAAACATTGAATATACCATTGGTCTTGTAAGTGTGGGCCAGCGATTCGTTGTATAATAAATACATGTCAGTGCATCTTTATATAAGAAGCTGCTATACGCTTTTGGAAAGCTCTCTTACGATTCCGAAACTGATGCAGAAAACAAAAGAATATGGCTATCAGTATGCTGCTTTGACCGATCACAATGTCATGTATGGCATACCGTCTTTTCTGCATGCATGCCATGATAATGGCATCTCTCCAATCATTGGAATGGAAGCAGATATACAGTATCATGAGCAATGCATTCCTTTTCTGCTTTTGGCAAAAGATAATCTTGGCTACGCTCAGCTGATGAAACTTTCTTCACTGCTGAATCATGAACCAAAAAAAGCAGGTCTGGATGAATTGAATGCATGTGCGGATCATTGCTTTATCATTGCTTATGGTGAAGGTGGTTTTTTAGACTCTGATCTGATCAAAGAAGATAAAAAAGCATGCATGCAAAAACTGAGGATCATGAAAGAAGAGATTGCTGCTTTTGATATGGCACTTTCTTATCAGGAATCTGCGATGTGGAAGAAGAGAAATGCTTTTCTGAAACAGGCCTGTATGAACCTGCACATCTCGACCTGTGCGCTGAACAAGATCAGCTATCTGAATCAGACAGACAATGCGGAAGTGCAGATCCTGCAGGGCATACGGCAGAATAAGACACTTCATGATTCTTCTCTGCTGCTGCCGACCGGAAGATATTTTCTAAGCCCAGAAGAAATGGCTGCTCTGTATGAAGAGGACGATCTGCAGAGGACGGAGGAGATTGCGAAAGAATGTCATGCAGATGGGAACATCGCCAAAGCAAGTCTGCCGCATTATCATGTACCGATTGAAAATGTTTCTTCCAAAGAATATCTGGAGGCACTCTGCACTGCTGGATTGAAGAAGAGACTGTCGGGAAAGAAAGATGAACGCTATCAGAAACGGCTGGCTTATGAACTTCAGGTCATTACGCAGATGCATTTTGAAGATTATTTTCTTATCGTTTATGATTTTATCTGCTATGCCAGAAAGCATGACATCAATGTCGGGCCGGGCAGAGGAAGTGCTGCCGGTTCTTTAGCGGCTTATTGCTTAGGCATTACCATGATCGATCCAATCAAGTACGATCTGCTGTTTGAAAGATTCCTGAATCCAGAACGTATTTCCATGCCGGATATTGACACTGATATTCCGGATGATCATCGTCAGGAAGTCATTCAGTATGTATGCGATACCTATGGCAGCGACTATATCGCAAATATCGTGACTTTCAATACATTGGGCGCAAAGCAGGCAATTCATGACGTCGGAAAGGTCATGAATCTTAATGAAAGTGATATCAATCTTGTTCTGCGTCAGATCCATGGCGGAGCTAAAACTTCTTTAAAGCAGGCATATCTGTCTTCACCGAATCTGAAACAGATTGTTGGCAGCAACGATAAGATCCATCGTTTATATGCCATGGCACTGCGCTTGGAGGGACTGCCGCGCCATACCGGCATTCATGCGGCAGGGATCATTATGTCCAGCAAACCTCTCAATGATGTCATTCCGACCATCCAGGATGGTGCCGGCATGAAGACTTCACAGTATCCTATGGAATATCTTGAGGAAAGGGGATTGATCAAAATGGATTTCCTCGGTCTCAAAAATCTGAGGATCATTCATGACATTTCTGCTCAGGTAAAGAAAGCAGATCCGTCTTTTTCGCTCAATACGATCCCTCTGCAGGATGCAGATGTCTACCGCATGTTCGCTGCCGCGGATACGACCGGAATCTTTCAGTTCGAATCAGAAGGCATGAAACCTTTCCTTCGACGGATGCATCCGGTGTGCTTCAATGATATTGTGGCAGCCAATGCTCTGTATCGCCCAGGACCGATGGAAAATATCTCAGTCTATTTGGCAAATAAAGAACATCCGGAAAAGATCCAGTATCCTTCCAAAGAAATGAGGGAGATCCTGGAAGATACGTATGGGGTCATGATCTATCAGGAACAGGTTATGCTTGCATTGCAGAAAGCAGGTGGGTTCTCACTTGGCCGGGCCGATATTCTCAGGCGCGCTATTTCTAAGAAAAAGAGCGATGTCATGGCAAAAATGAAACCTGAATTCATACACGGATGCAGGCAGAATCAGTACAGTGAAGAGACCGCTGAAAAACTGTTCAGCTACATTGAAAAATTCAGCGGCTATGGTTTTAACAAATCGCATTCGGTTGCCTATTCACTGATTGCTTATCAGATGGCATATCTGAAAGTGAAGTATCCGATGTATTTTTACAGTGCTCTCTTGGACAGTGTGATCGGAGATAAGGAAAAGACATCGCAGTATGTAGATGAATGCCGGCGCCGTGGGATAAAAGTGCTGTATCCAGATGTGAATGCATCGGCACTCGGCTATGATGGATCGCAGAATGCCATCCGTCTGCCGCTGTCGGCAGTCAATGAGATCGGCTTCAAGCTGAATGCGGCGCTGATCAAAGGGAGGGAAAGCAATGGGGCCTATCAGGATTTCTTTGATTTTACAGCCCGTGCTTCAGTATTGAAAATGAAACGCGATCAGATTGAATCACTGATCGATGCCGGAGCCCTTGACTGCTTTCATATGGGCCGGGCAACATGTCGGCATGCCTTGGATGATGCACTGCGCTATGGAGAACTTGTCCAGATCCATAACGGTACGCAGATCTCGATCAATCTTGGCTTGGTATCCAAGCCGGAAGTCATTCGGATCAAAGAAGATGAAATGATCTTCTCGGAAAATGAGCGCAATGCTTTGGGCTTCAACCTTGGTCCGCATCCGATCATTGCGATCCGCCGAGAAAACAATATAAAAGATCCTTCTTTGGCTTGGCTGAAGAATAAAGTCGGCCGTTATAATGGCTTTGCTTTGATCAGCAGCGTCAAGCAGCATCGTACCAAGCGCGGCGAAATGATGGCTTTTATCTCTCTGTCTGATGAAACAGGACAGGCAGATATGGCGGTCATGCCAAGGCTGTATCAGAAAAAAGCAGATGTCCTTGTACGTGGCATGTATATTCGGTTTAATGCTAAAATAGAAGAAGGAAAATCATTTTTAGCAAATGATATTCAAGAGATCAGGAAGAAAGCATATGACAAGAATACTAATCGCTGATGATGAATCAGATATCCGTGAAGTAGTAAAAGTATACGGTGAGCTCAATGGTTATGAGGTAGATGAAGCTGGCGACGGCCTAGAGACCTTGGATATGATCCAAAAGACGGCATATGATCTTATCATTTTGGATGTAATGATGCCGAAGCTGGATGGCTTCTCGGCCTGCCGCAAGATCAAGGATACTTCCAGTATTCCCGTGATCATGCTGAGTGCACGGACGGAAGAATATGATAAGCTCTTTGGCTTTGAACTTGGTGTGGATGACTATGTTGTCAAACCATTCTCACCGAAGGAATTGATGGCAAGGATCAAAGTTGTTCTGGAAAGGGGCCAGCATAAGGCATCGAATATCAAACGCTTTGACGGGCTTGAGATCGATATCAGCGGACGGAATGTGACAGTCGATGGTGAAAAAGCTATGCTGACACCAAAGGAGATCGATCTGCTGCTTTATCTGGTAGCGAATCAGAATATTGCTCTGAGCCGTCAGAAGCTTCTGCATGAAGTATGGAACTATGATTATTTTGGCGATGACCGCACAGTAGATACACATATTAAAATGCTGCGGCATAACTTAGGCAAATATCGTGATTTTATTGTCACTGTGAGAGGAATGGGCTATAAATTTGAAGCTTGATCGCAATGGGATCCGCTTTCGGGTATGGCTGGCTTTCTTTCTGCTGGCATTGGTCATTGTCCTGTTCATTGGCGTATTGCAGGTCGGTCTGATCCGGCCGTATTACCGCAATGCAAAAATACGCACAGTACAGACCGTGACCGACAACATCCAGGCTGATCTTATCGACAATGGAACGGTAACAGGCATCAATCATGCATTGCAGGAAGCAGTCGATAATAATGCATGTGTTTTTATATACAATGATCAGGGAAATCTGATCTATCGTGCTGACAGCCTAGGCACAGGATGCATCTTCAATGATGAAAGCATTCTTCCTGAGGAACTGGCTGCGGCTGATGATCGGATCGCGGTACTTCAGGACGGCACGGATTATTCCAATAATATTGTCAATTCCATTACAGGCCAGGAGATGATCCTATATGGCCGCAAGATCAGCGATGTGCTGGGCAATTATTATCTGTTTATCAATTCTCCTTTGGAACCAGTTGATTCTGTTGTTACTTTCTTTTCCAACCAATATTTTGCCTACATGCTCTTAGCTTTGGCGGGAGCTTCGCTGCTGGCATTCTATATCTCTGCCCGCGTCACAAAGCCGATCAGAGAAATGAAACATCAGGCACAGAAACTGGCAAACGCTGACTATTCAGCTTCGTTTGACGGCGGTGAGTTTACGGAGACAAAGGAATTGGCATCAACGCTGAACGGTGCCAATGAAATGATCAAAAAGACGGATGAACTGCGCCGTGATCTGATGGCAAATGTATCGCATGATATACGTACACCTTTGACCAATATCAAAGCATATGCGGAGATGATCCGAGATATATCGGGAAAAGATCCTGAGAAAAGAGAAAAACATCTGAATGTGATCCTCCGAGAAACAGATTATATGAATGCACTGGTCAACGATATGAGCGAGCTTTCACAGATGCAGTCAGGTACAGATCAGCTCCATTTGGCAAATATGGATCTTTCTTTAAAAATCAGACAGATTCTTGAAACAGATCAGCCCCTGATTGAAAATGGGAAGCTGAAGATCATCACAGAAATACCGGATGAGCTGACGATGTATGCTGATGAAACAAAGATCGGTCAGGTCATATCCAACTATCTCTCCAATGCGATCAAACATACACCAGCTGGCCGTACAATCACCGTGCGTGCGTATACTTTAAAAGATGAAGAGACCATCCATTTTGAAGTGCAGGATGAAGGAGAAGGCATTCCGCCGGAAGAACTTCCTCTGATCTGGAATCGCTATCAGAAATCATCGCGTTCTTTCAGCCGTTCTCTGACTTCAACTGGTCTTGGTCTTTCCATTGTCAAGGCAATCGCGGATGCCCATCATGGAACATGCGGTGCAACAAGCACTCTTGGCAAAGGCAGTACATTCTGGTTTGAACTGAAGGAGACTCATGAAGCGTGATTATCTTAATGGCACACCCTATGAAATAGAACAGCCGCAGCATATGTATCACTTCAGCAGCGATACAGAACTGCTGGGACGTTTTATGCGCCTGAAGAAGACAGATACAGTACTGGATATCGGATGCAATACCGGTGCTCTGCTGTGCTATGCGGCGATGCAGGGTCCGAAAGCTCTGTATGGCATTGATCTTTTTCAGGATGTCATAGCGCAGGCTGCAAAGAATCTAACAGACAATGAGATCACCGCTGAGTTAGCAGTATCCCGTCTGCAGGCGTATGACCCGCATCTGAAGTTCTCCGTCATCGTATGCAATCCGCCGTATTTTAAAACGATTGAAGATCGCTTAAAAAATGAAAATATATATCTTTCAAGTGCCCGTCATGAATCATTTCTGAATCTTCAGGAACTGTTCAGCAATGTCAATCGTCTGCTGGAAAAAGATGGTGCTTTCTATCTGATCCATCGGTCTTATCGTATCCCGGAAATACTGCAGTGTGCACAGACATATGATCTTTATCCTGTACGCATGAGAATTCTCTATAAAACAATGCATAGTGAAGCCTCAGGTGTGCTATTCTGTTTCTGTCATGGATCAAAGCGCGGTCTGATCTGCGATCCGCCTGTTTTTTTAAATGACAGAAATACATTTGCAGATCAGAAGGGAGAAGGAAGATGATCTATATCATATGGATCTTATTGATCCTGTTTGCCTTGGTATTGGCATTATGCATTTCCATTCTCCTATACAAGCCGCAAACAAAAGCAGAAAAAAAAGAAGACGTTCCTTCAGCTGCAGCTGCAGAAAAAAAAGAAGAATCGCTCTCTTATCAGAATGCCGGGAAGATGCAGATGTCTGACTTGGATATGTATTTTCCGGAATTGAAGATCTATATGAAAGAAGAACTTCTCGATCACGGTATTCTGCTGCATTGGAAGGGCGCAGCTGCTTCCAGCAGCCATGTGCTTCTTTCTCTCCGCAATGATGCATGCCGGCATGCATGTTTGGAGGCAGTGCAGAGGATCTATGAAGATAACGAACTGCCGGAGAATGATTTCTATCTCTGCCTGCCGTACAACGAATTGCTTGAAAAAGAGGCGAGTGAAGAATGCCGTACATATCTAAGAGATCAGGGGATCCATATCAAAGGTGTTCTCATGGATGGATCTGACAATGAAGATCTTCTGCATCACGCGCGTCTGCAGGCTTTGATAGGTACGGGGACCGGTGCTTATGCAGAAATCAGCGTGAATGGAAATCCCCGCCGTACCCAGAGATGGATTGAGAATCTCCGGGCAGAGCAGCTTCTGCCTCTGCAGAAGAATGCCTCTCTGACAGCTATCATATCTTCTCTGCATGGACAGATTCCGCTGATTCTGCGCATCGAACTGCTTTTTTTGCCCAAGAAGGGACTTCAAGATCTTTTAGAGATCCTGCCGGACAGCTGGATCTGGATGCGTGCTTCCATTGAAAAAAGAAAAGACAGCCTGATCCTGCGGGCGCCCGAACAGGCGATGATCCAGGAAGCGGTGCGTATTCTTGAAATTGATGCTTCGCATAATTCTCTGTATCTGAAAGAAACAAGAACGACTGCTGAAACAAGATCATCAGATAAAGAAGATTGGATCTATCAGCGAACAGTGTCACTGATCAGAGCTTATTTTGATGTGCAGGGCATTGTGCCGGTCCCTATTGCAGAGACTGGAAACTTAGGACACTATGATGAGTGGAAAACGGTCCGCTATATGCCATTGAATAAAAATAAAAATGAAT
>JAAYWN010000124.1 GCA_012516665.1 Erysipelotrichaceae bacterium | reverse complement strand
GTATACGATGCCATTGCCGATCTTGAAAATCTTGCACCGATCACCACAGTTGAGACAAAAGACGACCCAGGTATGTGTATTGATAGAAAGGCACGTGAAGCAGTAACAAAATTAAAACAACTGCGCAATACAAGTGGTGTAGTATATAACCACATTGTTCCAAAAACCGGAGAGGAAGCACTTGCTCGTTTTAAGCGATTAGGACAGGGACAGAATTTCCACGATTTACCGGATACTTTTAAGGAAAATACATACACCAATGCAGACCGTACGCAAAATACGGTTTATCAAAGATTGTGTTATTCGGCACCTTCCGGGACCGTAATTAATGTTCGTAAATCAATGTGGATTCATCCGACAGTAGATCGCGCAGTTTCTGTTCGCGAAGCGGCAAGACTTCAGACTTTTCCAGATTCATTCCGTTTTTGGGGACCAAAGGATGCTCAGTACCAGCAAGTAGGAAATGCCGTTCCCCCAATGCTTGCTGAGGCGATTGCGAGACAGATACTAAGTTATATTGATAAAAATAATGGCAGATAATCACACACTAGAATCGCGTCATGTGAATATGTCGCACATACACAGCAAAGATACAAAACCGGAGGAAATAGTTAGAAAATATCTATTTTCAAAAGGACTCAGATATAGAAAAAATGTGAGTAAAATACCTGGGAAACCAGATATTGTATTTCGAAAATATAAAACGGTTGTATTTGTTAATGGGTGTTTTTGGCATCATCATAATTGTGACAGATTTAAATGGCCGACCAGTAATGTTGAATACTGGATTCCAAAAATTGAACGCAATGTTCAGCGTGATATCGATAATAAGAAACTTCTCGAAGTTAATGGGTGGCGAGTCCTTGTTATTTGGGAATGCGAATTAAAGAAAAATGTCAGAGAAAAGAATCTGCAATCGCTTTATAAATCGATTGTTGAGGGAGGAGGCAACAAATGTTAGAAATAGGCAAGGTATATCGCTTATCCAGAAAAGAAAAAAGTCCTGATGTTATTGAAGTAGACGGTTTGCCAAACTTTTTTTACGAGACTGCGATTCCTCATGCAAACACTCAATTCGAGGTACAACGAGGAATTCATGTATTTGCGAAAGTGAAAGGACCAGATGGAAAAGAAAGAATTCCAATGATTTTTATCACTAGCAGCCCATATAAAGCAGGATCAGAAGATACCCCTTGGAAAGATGATTTTGATCCTGATAATGGGCGTATTAAATATTATGGAGATAACAAGTCTGCAGATAAAGAACCGGAAGATGCTGCAGGCAACCGCGCTTTGTTAAGTCTAATGCAAGTTTTTAGGAGCAGTGACAGCGACATACGTGCAAAAGAAGGGGTTCCACTGTTATATTTTGAAAGAGTTACCGTTGATGGAAGAGTAAAAGGTAATTTGAAATTCCAGGGATTTGGAATTGCAACAGGTGCAGAATTAGTTACTCAGTTTACACTGAATAAGAATTCTGGAAAGAAAAATTATTTCTCAAATTATCAATATAATTTTGTTGTCTTTAGTTTGAAGAAGGAACAAGAAAAGTTTGATTTTGTGAAATGGATTGGGGCACGATATGATACTTCCTTAACAGCAGAAGAGACAAATCAATATGCTCCACAGTCATGGAAAGATTGGATTGGTGCTGGTGCAGGAAATCTTATAAAAGTTCGGAGAGAAGTTCCTGGGCAAAAGATCATTCGATACTCAGATCAGTTACCGGATTCAGGAAGTGCAGATTTTAAGTTGCTTACAGAAATCTATGAGTATTATACGTCCAATATGAAGCTTAGTAATTT
>JAAYWN010000013.1 GCA_012516665.1 Erysipelotrichaceae bacterium | reverse complement strand
TATCTTCATCTTATCCTTCTTTCCTGATCAATGATGGAACAGGCGCACGCCATTGAATACCATCGTCATACCATACCTGTTGCATGTATCAATGACATTGTCATCACGGATCGAACCGCCTGGTTCCGCAATATAGGAAACACCTGATTTATGTGCTCTTTCGATATTATCGCCGAAAGGGAAGAAAGCATCAGATCCTAAAGAGACACCTGTTTCCTTTGCCAGCCATTCCGTCTTTTCCTGTTTGGACAATGGTTCTGGCTTTGCGTCAAAGAAATTCTGCCATGTTCCCTCGCGCAGTACATCATCATATTCATCAGAGATATAAACATCGATCGTATTGTCACGGTCAGCTCTGCGGATGCCCTGTTTAAAAGGGAGGGCAAGTACTTTCGGATTTTGGCGCAGCCACCAATTGTCTGCTTTATTGCCTGCCAATCTGACACAGTGCACTCTGCTCTGCTGCCCAGCCCCTACCCCGATGACCTGGCCGTTCTTTGCATAAGCAACAGAATTTGATTGGGTATACTTCAGAGCAATCATTGCGATCTTCAGATCTCTGACTGCATTTTCCGGCAGTTCATGGTTTTCGGTAACGATATTTGTGAATAGGGAATCATCGATCTTTACATTGTTTCGGCCTTGTTCAAAAGTAACTCCGAAGACCTGTTTTCTTTCAATGGGATCCGGAATATAGTTTGGATCGATCTCAACAACATTGTACATTCCCTTTTTCTTTTCTTTCAAAAGAGCCAAAGCTTCCGGCGTGTACCCAGGTGCAATGACACCGTCAGATACTTCTTTCTTGATCAGCCGGGCGGTATCTTCATCACAGATATCAGAGAGAGCAGCCCAATCGCCATATGATGACATCCGATCTGCGCCTCTCGCACGGGCATAGGCACAGGCCAGCGGTGATAAGTTCTCTTCATCGACAAAATAGATCTTTCGATCTGTTTCATTCAGCGGAAGTCCAACTGCCGCACCAGCAGGTGAAACATGCTTGAATGATGCAGCACTTGCTAAGCCTGTAGCTTCTTTCAATTCCTTGACCAGCTGCCAGCTGTTCAGGGCATCCATAAAATTGATGTAGCCAGGACGTCCGTTCAGTACTTTTACCGGCAGTTCGCCATGTTCCATAAACAGACGTGAAGGTTTCTGATTCGGATTGCATCCATACTTCAGTTCCAATTCCTTAGCCATTGTTTTTCTCCTCACTTATTCTTGTTATAGATCTTTGTTTCGATCTCACCTGTTTCAATCGTGATCTGACGGGTGAATAAAGATACTTTATTATCCTGATTCAATGCTTCCCAAAGATGATCAGAGAACGCATCGAATGGTTCATGCTCAACTGTCCATTTGATCGGTGTTCCTTCGAACGATGGGATAGGACTGCCGTTTTCCTTATATGTAGAAATGAAGTGCCCATATCCAGGTTCTTCTTCCGTGTAATCAAAGAACTGGCGCTGCGTGCTCTGTTCATTGCCATCTGCGCTCTTCAGGATCGACATCTGCACATCTGTGCCTTTTACCAGAGCGGAGATACGCGGTGTCCAGTTTGGCCCATCCGGTTCAAAAGTCCTTGTCCGCAATGCATCCTCAAAGGTTTTTCCTGCCTGCATGAAGTCATAGATCGTATCTGTCTGATCGCCATTTGTTACGATAGTCACATCTTTCAGGACTTTCACCGGTGCATAGATGATCAGGCTGGGATCTTTCAGCTTTGCCTGATCAAAAGCCTGCGTACGGATGCCATTTCCTTCTTCCGCAAAGATACGGTTGCGGGAATTCTCACTTCTGCCCATGATCCAATAAGCAATGCGCATTTTCTTGCCGCATGGTGTACGTCCAATGGCAATGCCTCTGCCAGGATATTCATTGTTTGCCAGATACTCATATAGACTGACTGTCATTTTGCTTTCTCCTCTGCTATTTTTTCTGCGACCATTTCTGCCGCTTTCGGAAGCAGGATCCATTCAGCCTGTTCCATCACTCTTTTCTGCAGGATCTCTGGTGTGTCGTCTTCCTGTATCTCAACTGCTTTCTGCAGTATGATCTTTCCGCCATCTGGGATCTCATTGACATAATGGACCGTCGCTCCTGTTACCTTGACGCCTCTTGCCAAAGCAGCTTCATGTACATGCAGACCATAGAAGCCTTTGCCGCAGAAAGAAGGAATCAGAGATGGGTGAATATTGATCATGCGATCTCGATAGGCATCGATCACCGACGCGCCGAGAATAGATAAGTATCCTGCTAAGATGATCATATCGATCTTATATGCATGCATGGAAGCGATCAGAGCCTGATCAAAGTCTTCCTGGCTTGCATAGTCTTTTCTTTTTACTGCTATCGCTGGAATATCTGCCTTCTTGGCTCTTTCCAGTGCATATGCTTTATCATTGGAGGCCAGCACAAGACTGATCTTCCCATGCGAGATCTTTCCGGCATTTTCGGCATTGATCAAAGCCTGCAGATTTGTGCCGCCGCCGGAAACAAGAACAGCGATACTGATCATGCTCAGTCGATCACGACCCCGTGGCCGCCCTCCTCCATGATGCCGATCACTGATGCCTTGATGCCATCTGCTTTCAGCGATTCGATCGTAGGTTCCGCATCGCTTGGATCAACGATCACTGCCATGCCGATGCCCATGTTATATGTATTGAACATATCGTGTTCGCTGATATTTCCTACTTTCTGAATCAAAGAGAAGATTGGAAGAATATCCCAGCTTCCCTTTTTAATATGCACATTCAGATCTTTGCCGAACGCACGCGGCAGATTTTCATAGAAGCCGCCGCCGGTCACATGGGCAATGGATCTCACATTGACCTTCTGCAGCAAATGCAGGATTGGCTTGACATAGAGCTGTGTCGGCGTCAGAAGTGTTTCTCCCAGCGGCCTGCCCAGCTCTTCACTGTACATATCAATGACGCCTGGCTTTTCAATATCAAATACCTTGCGCACTAACGAAAAACCATTGGAATGAACACCGGAACTTGCTAAGCCGATCATCACATCGCCAGCCTTTGCGGCATCTGTCTTCAGGATCTTTTTCTTATCCACAAGACCGACCGTGAAGCCCGCCAGATCATATTCATCTTCCGGCATCATACCAGGATGCTCTGCCGTTTCTCCGCCGACCAAAGCACAGCCGCTTTCCACGCAGCCATCCGCCACGCCCTTAACGATCGAAGCAATCTTTTCTGGATTGTTGCGGCCGCAGGCAATATAGTCCAAGAAGAACAATGGCTTAGCGCCAGCACAGATAACATCATTGACGCACATGGCAACACAGTCGATGCCGATCGTATCATGCTTATCCAATAAGAAAGCCAATTTCAGTTTCGTTCCGACACCGTCCGTGCCGGAGATGAAGACTGGCTTTTCATATCCGCTGAGATCCGGGGCAAACAGACCTCCGAAACCGCCGATCCCGCCAAGTACACCAGGGATCTTTGTACGGGCCACATCCTTTTTCATTAGTTCAACTGATTCGTAGCCAGCTGTTACATCGACTCCTGCTGCTTTATATGCATCGCTATAGCTCTTCGCCATCTTCTGTTCTCCTTGCGCCCTTATATGGTCCGCTGCTCTCACCGATCTTATTTTCAAAACGATCCTTGCTTGTTCTTTCCGGTACTGCCGATGGATATTTCTCTGTGAAGCATCCAACACAGAAATCACAGTCTGCTTCACCTGCCATTTTCTTTACACCGTCAACACTGAGATAGCCCAATGTATCTGCACCGATCATCTGACAGATGCCTTCTTCGCTCATCTGACATGCGATCAGATGTTCCTTGGAATCAATGTCCGTGCCATAGTAGCATGGTGAAATAAATGGCGGTGCCGATACCCGTACATGGACTTCCTTTGCGCCGGCATCCCGCAGAAGTTTTACAATGCGGGCACTTGTCGTTCCTCGGACGATCGAATCATCGACCATGATGACCCGCTTTCCCTTAATGACAGAAGGTACAACATTCAATTTCATACGTACGCCATTATCACGCTGTGCCTGCGTAGGCTGGATAAATGTTCTGGCAATATAACGATTCTTCACAAATCCCATGCCATAAGGAATGCCGCTCTCTTCAGCATACCCAAGTGCCGCATCCAGGCCTGAATCCGGGACACCGATCACGACATCCGCATCTACCGGGTGTTCCTTGGCCAAGATCTTTCCAGCATTTCTTCTTGCCTCATGTACTGACATGCCGGCAATATAGGAATCCGGTCTGGCAAAATAGACAAACTCAAACACGCACATATGCGATCTGCCTTTGCAGTGCGTACGAATGGAGCGGACACCGCTGCTGTCAACCACAACGATCTCACCGGCATCCAGATCACGAATATATTCAGCGCCCAGAACATCCAGAGCACATGTTTCTGAAGCAAAAACGATCTCGCCCTCTTTGGTCTTGCCCATAACAAGCGGACGATAGCCTGTTTCATCGCGCACTGCGATCAGCTTCTCCGGTGACATGATCACAAGAGAATATGCCCCCTCCAAACGGTCCATTGCTCTGTCCACTGCCGCTTCGATCGAGCTGGCCGTCAGTCTTTCCCGAATGATCATATAAGAAATAATCTCGGAATCATTTGTGGTATGGAAGATCGCGCCGGAGAATTCCAGCTGCCGACGCAGCTCTGCTGCATTGGTCAGATTTCCGTTATGAGCAATGGCAAGCTGCCCTTTGATATGACGAACGACCAGAGGCTGTGCATTGGTACGATTCACTGTGCCAAAAGTCGAATATCTTGTATGCCCGATGGCCATCTGACCTGTTCCTAATTTTTCTAATTCAGCGGCTGTGAAGACATCTCTGACCAGACCAACATCTTTATGGCATACAATGACACCGCGGTCGTTGACCGCGATCCCGCATGATTCCTGGCCGCGATGCTGCAGCGCAAACAGGCCATAATATGCTTCGGTCGCTACAGGATGATTCTGCTCTGGGGCATAGACACCGAAGATGCCGCATTCTTCATGAATGGTATTCTGCATTTCTTTTAAAGCTCCTTTATTTTTTCCTGGATCGCTGCATCTTTTGCCAAGACGCCTTCATACTGTGCGTGACGGTCAGCCGCGATCTTTTCAGCCAGAGCATCATCGCTCAATGCAATGATCTCAGCAGCTAAATATGCCGCATTTTTAGCTCCGTCAATGGCAACTGTCGCAACGGGAATGCCGCTTGGCATCATCACAGTTGCCAACAGTGCATCGGCCCCATCCAGAGCAGCGCTCTTCAAGGGAACGCCAATCACTGGGATCGTGGTATGAGCCGCCAATACACCAGCCAACGCTGCTGCCATGCCTGCTCCGGCAATGATCACGCCAAAGCCATTGTCTTTGGCCGCTGAAGCAAACTCTGACGCCTCTTTCGGGGTGCGATGAGCTGAATATACATGTACTTCTGTTGGTATCCCATATCCTTTCAATACTTTGACTGCTTTTGACATGACCGTAAAATCACTGTCAGATCCCATGATGACCGCTGCTTTTTTCATTCTTCTTCTCCTTCATTTCCGACCAAATAAAAACAGCCCACAAGTCATCTGTGAGCTGTATAAAAGCAATTAGTTTTACTGTATCTTAAATTTCCCATATACAAAGAATGCAGAATACGGGTATCACGCAACAAGCAAAAAGATTCGATTGTCTGGAGAGTCACAACACAAGACGCCATAGCTCCATCCTTCCGTCCGACTGGACAAAATAGTTACCAGAAACTGAAATATATTTACTTATAAGTAGAACACGAATATCGTAAGGGATTCCCTTGAAAAAGTAAAGGATTTCCCGGCTGTTTCATAATTTACATTCAGATGATGTGCCGCTGCGCATCCGAAAGATAGAGAACAATGATCTTTGTCCGGCAGGACACAAAGACAGTGCATACATAGTCAGCTGGAATACGGAAGGAATTCCCTGGCAGAAGATCATTTTTATCCTCTTCATGCTGGATCGTCACTTTTCCTTCAATGCAGTCTATACTGACCGGCTGCTTGCTGCAGCAGAAATCTATTTTCTCCGATTCTGAGTAGGCCAGCATATTCAGCTGAAAGAATTCATCATTGATCAAATGAGAACGTGAGACCTGGCCTGGTTCGTAGTGCACCAGATGCATAATATCCTGGACCAGATGCGGAATAATGCGCATGGCGATCTCGGAATCTGCACACAGCACGATCTCGGTAAAGATGACATTTTCTGTATCCGCAAAATATCCGGCATATTCATTGGCAGGGCGGAAGTATCCCTGGCCTGCTTTGATCAGCGCTGAACGTGTTTCTGTATCATCATGCCCTTTGACATCGATCCGCATCTCTCCCTTGCGCACCATGATCAGCACCGGACTGCGGAATCTTTCCAAGGCCATATAAGTACCTTTGGACATAGAAATACATGAGATGCGATATCCATCGCAGTCATACGTCGTATTTACGATCGTTGCATCCGCAATGACCGGGTTTTCCTGGATCGGACAAATTACCCTTTCATAATTGCTCTGCATTCTGCCTCACTTTCTGCTGTCTGCTTCTCTTTTTTTCTGATCTAAGTATGCAGCTGCAGAGATCGCCGCAATATTTCCTTCCCCTGCGCTCTTGATGAACTGATATGGCAATCCCGCAATATCTCCGGCCGCAAATAGACCTGGGATATTCGTCCGCATGCCACGATCTGCGATGACCGCAGCACCCTCTGTCGTTAAGCCTGGTACCAGCTGGCCAGGGAACTGTGCTTCTCTTAAAATGAAAATACAGTCAGCTTCAATTATACTCTGATCTGTTTTCAATGCCTGTGCTTTCATCGTACCGGTGATGGCCAGCGGCTTTTCACGAACAGCCGTGATATTGCTGTGGGTGAATGTCGGGGTGGAAGCATACAGGGGAATATATGTGACTTCACTGCATACTTCGCCAAGGAAATCAGCTTCTGCCTCCTCTTCTGCAGAACCGGCGATCACAATGACTTTCTTACCTTTATATAAGGGTGCGTCACAGGTAGCACAATACGATACCCCGCGTCCCAAGAATTCACTTTCTCCCGCATACGGTCTTCCTGCCGTTACTCCGGCCGCCAAGATCACTGTTTCCGCTTCCGCATCTTCGCCATTGCTGAGCTGCAGCGTAAAATATGTTCCCATGGCGTAGACAGCTGTCACTTTCTGTTCAGTGATCGTGATCCCCGCATCTTTGATCTGATCCCGGAAGGCCTGAGCCATTTCTTTTCCCGTCACATTTTTCAGTCCTAGATAGTTCGTGATGGGATGGTCAATGACCTGCATCTTATTTGATAGGTTCAGTGAGCCGAACAATAGGATCGACTTATTCCGATTCTTTGCGGTCAAAGCCGCTTCCAATCCAGCTGGGCCTGTACCGATGATTGCAATATCTGCTCTTGTCATGAAATGCCTTCTTTCTTTTTCACTCTTTATAAGACAATGAAATGAAATTGGCAAGCTGAATGCATGAATTTCATTCACTCTTTTATGAATGTGATAGAATAATACCAATATTTTATAACAAAGGGGTAGACATATGAATCTGCAGATACCAGAAAACTATGATCCAGTATTAAGTGTCAGAGAAACACAGGAAGCGATCAAGTATATCCGTGATACCTTCCAAAGAGAATTCGGCAAAGAGATGAATCTCTTAAGGATCAGCGCTCCTTTATTTGTCACCAAGAGATCTGGTCTGAATGACAACCTGAATGGCATTGAACGTCCGGTCGCCTTTGATATTCAGGAAATGCCGGAAGAAAAGATCGAAGTTGTACAGTCCTTGGCAAAATGGAAGCGGTATGCTCTGAAAAAATACGGCTTCGATGTCCATGAAGGTCTCTATACAAATATGAATGCCATCCGGCGTGATGAACTGCTGGACAATCTGCACAGTGCCTATGTCGATCAATGGGATTGGGAAAAAGTCATCACCAAGGAAGAACGTACTGATGCAACTTTGGAAGCGACTGTCCGTACGATCTTTAAAGTCATCAAGCATATGGAACATGAAGTTTGGTATAAATACCCGCAGGCTGTCTGCCATTTAGCGGATGATGTCTTCTTTATTACTTCACAGGAATTGGAAGACCTCTATCCAGATCTCAGTGTCAAAGACCGGGAGAATGCGATCGTCAGAGATAAACAGTGCGTCTTCATCAAACATATCGGCCACCCATTGAAGAGAAGCGGAAAGCCGCACGATGGCAGAGCACCTGATTATGATGACTGGTCACTGAATGGCGACCTGTTATTCTGGCTGCCTTCTCTGCAGCGGGCTCTGGAGATCTCTTCTATGGGCATCCGCGTTGATGAAAGCTCCATAGCATCCCAATGCAAAGCAGCACATTGTGAAGGCAGGCTGACACTTCCTTATCATAAGATGATCCTGAACAAGGAACTGCCATATACGATCGGCGGCGGCATCGGTCAGTCGAGACTGTGCATGCTGCTGCTGAATAAAGCACATGTCGGTGAAGTACAGGCAAGCATCTGGCCGGAAGAAATGCTTCAGGCATGTGATAAGCACAATATTCATCTTCTTTAAGACGATAGAAAGCAGACCGATCCTCTGCTTTTCTTCTGCTTTTCCTTAAAACTCAGCGCAAATAATTTGACAATCCGCAATGATTCAGCGAAAATAGGTAGTTGTTTAAGAAGGAGAAAAAAAAAGAAATGATTCAGTCAACAGAAATTAAACCTGGACAGTGCTTTGTCTGGGATGGTGAACTTTATCAGGCTATTACCGTAGATCGCAATAAGACTGCTATGGCTAAAATGAAGGTTGCTGTAAAAGTTAAGAGCCCTAAAACAGGTGTTGTAAAAGAACTCGGTCTGATTGGTTCCGACCGTGTCGAGGAAGCATTCATCGATAAGAGAGAAATGCAGTATCTTTATGATGACGGTTCATCGCTCGTCTTCATGGATACAGAAACGTATGAACAGACCGAGATCCCAGCCGACAGACTGCAGTGGGAAAAGCAGTTCCTCAAGCCATCTGATATGGTAACGATTTCCGTATACAATGGCGAAATGCTTGGTGTCATCTTACCGGATAAGGTCAACCTGAAGGTCACTGAATGCGAAGTTGCAGTTAAAGGAAACACTGCCACTTCTGCTTCCAAAAATGCCGTACTGGAAACTGGCTTGAATGTCCGTGTTCCGCTGTTCATCAACGAAGGAGAGATGGTTGAAGTCTCTACTGCGGATGGCAAGTATTCCGGACGTGCTTAATCGTCTATGAAAACTCAATCGAAAGATTGGGTTTTTTTATACAAAAAAAGCCCATGCATCTTAGGCATTGCCTGGATGATGAGCTTTTATGATCATGCTCGATGAAATCTTGCGGGTCTTCCATTTCCTTTTGAGCGAACAATTGCTGGGCCTGCTTTTTTAACTCTGTAATGCCCGCCCGTCTGTCTCTTCTGATTCTTTGATGCATTTACTGCCAAGATATAGCCATTGTCTGTTTTGAGAAAGTTTCCTCTTTTCAGATATGCACCGCAGTTAGGACAGATGGCAAATCCTTCCAAGGGAAGAATACTGGACTCTTCATTGACTTCCATATAGCCGCATTCTGGGCAGTACATACCGACCAGAACACCATTTTTGTCCTGCGGGCGGTCTCCCAGAATATCTTTTTCTACTTCTTTGACTTCTTTTTTATCTTTTTTATGAAACAGATTGAACATATGTTCCTCCCTTTACCGATATTTAATGTACTGCAAATTCATCCGGTGAACGTGAACTTCTTCTGAACTTTTGATCAGCGCAGCGTATCCTGCTGTTCCTGCGATAGGACGCGGTGGCCAGGATGGCGCTTTTTATCAGCATAGATCAGGATAGAACTGATGCCCACGTAGACAAGCATGAGCTTTAAGCCGATATCCGGAATATCGACCTTATGATATAGGCCCAGCAGAATGAATAATGTGCAGGCCACCGACGTGAGCGCGAGCAGCAGCTTCACTGTCGGATGGCCAAAAGATCTGGCGACCGCCATGAAATTTGCTAAAGGGATCATCATGATTGTTATAAACATCGTCAGACCGCAGATATTTGTGATCATGCCGCTGTGAAATATTGAGATTCCTGCTATAGATACTAATTCAACGATACCGGCAATTAAATAGAACATATCCTACCTCTTTCCGAAACACTAGACTATTTTACTTTTATTTCATCATAAATGAAAGTGAAGATTCTAAGCCATGCGGATCTTCACTAGTTTTGCGGCTGCTCTCAGCGCAATCGCACGTACCGTCGGCATACTGTCAAATTTGACCATGACCGCTTCTTCTTTCTCATTGATCTCAATGATCGTACCATCACCAAATACTCTGTGGCGCACCCGATCGCCGGCATGAAGATCCAGCTGATCAAGATCAGGCAGAAAGCTGCTGTTGATCATTTCTATATTCTGTTTTGCCTTGGCCATATATTTCTCATCCGGCTGCTCAGCATAATCCAGGAACTGCGGATCAATATCCAATAGGAAGCGTGATGGATATCTGCCCGAATCATTAAAGTTCCGACCTTCTCCATCCGAAAGATACAGTGCTTTCTCTGCTCTTGTCATCGCCACAAAAGCCAGTCTTCTTTCTTCTTCCATACCGCTCTTTGTGCGTACTTTGCGCGATGGGAAAATACCTTCGCTCATGCCGGTCAAGAACACATACGGAAATTCCAAGCCTTTGGCACTGTGGACAGTCATCAGCTTTACCTTATCTTTTCCATCATGTGTATCCATATTGGTAAATAAAGCAATATGTCTAAGATAGGAGACCATATCTGTTTCTTCACCGACCGCATTCTCCCATTCATAGATGCTCTGCTTCAGTTCAGCCAGATCATCCAGACGTTCCTGACTTCCTTCTGTCCGCAGCATTTCTTCATAGCCGGAATGATCCAGCACTTCCGCTAAGATCTGCGATACGTGCTTTTCATTGATATGTTCGCTGTATTCATCGATCAGACGGATGAAGGCATGTGCCTTTGTATTATGGAACAGTTCCGTATCTGCATTTGCTTTCAGTGCATCATACAGATCCATCTGATGTGCCTGAGCATATTCACGCAGTGCTTTCATGCGTTTCTGACCAAGGTTCCGCTTAGGTACATTGGCAATGCGCAGAAAAGAAAGATCATCTTTGAAAGCAATCAGGCGCAGATAGGATAATGCATCTTTGATCTCCATGCGATCAAAGAACTGTACGCCGGAATAGATCCGATACGGAAGCTTTGCCGGCAGAAATACTTCTTCGATCTGCCGTGTTACGTAATGGGCACGGTACAGTACGGCAATATCCCCATAGGAGATGCCCTTTGCATGCAGATGAAGGATCTCATCCTTGATCCACTCTGCTTCCAGCCTGCCGCTTTTAGCATGCTTGCATCTGATCTTCGGCCCATCAGGATTGACAGCCGTCAATTCCTTCTTCATCCGATCATCATTTTTATCGATCAGACTGTTGGCACCATCCAGGATCTGCGGTGTCGAACGATAGTTGCGCATCATCATGATCGTGCGCACATGCGGAAAGGCCTGATCAAAATGCAGCAGATATCCGATGTTCGCTCCCCGCCAGGTATAGATCGTCTGATCGGGATCGCCGACAACGAACAGATTATTATGATAGCCGCACAGTTTCTGCATCAGTTCATACTGCGGCGGATCAATATCCTGAAATTCATCGATCATTATATACTCTAGGCGTTTCTGCCATTTCAGCTGCAGATCAGGATATTCACGGAAAATATATAAAGACAGAAAGATCAGGTCATTGTAATCTATGCCAAAGCATTTCTTTTCCTGATACAGATAGCCGTAGAAAAGAATGTCATCCGTTTCCTTTGCATGCATGTATCTGTCATGCAGGTCTTCCAAAGACATCTGTACAAGATACTGATAATAGTTCGGTTCACTTACGCCCTTGCGCATTTCAAACATATCTCTGGCTTCGCTGAAAGTCTTGTCGCGCAATGTCAGTCCGCGCTCCTCATAGATGATCTTCAGCATTGCATCAATATCGCTGTTATCCAGCACCAGAAATGATTTCGGATAAGCAATCGCATGACTGTCCTCCTGCAGGATGGAAACGCAGAGGCCATGGAAGGTACAGATATAGCCCGTGTCATTATCCCCGGTCAGCTGATGGATCCTTTCTTTCATTTCGGCCGCAGCTTTATTGGTGAAGGTCGCACATAGAATATTTCCAGGACGGATCCCGATCTCATTGACCAGATAGGCAAAGCGATGTGTCAAAGCTCTTGTTTTCCCCGATCCTGCACCGGCAATGACCCGGATATATCCTTCGGTCGCAGTGACCGCTGCCAATTGTTCTTCATTCAGTCCTTCCAATATATCTTCCATTGCGTCCTGTCCTTTCATTCAATCATGCGCAGATATTCACCTGACTGTCATTGTATTGTAACATTCTTTTTCTATCCTCTTCTTAGAAAAGGAGGTCTGATCTATGGCGAAATATCGTGTAATCCTGACCAAGCGCGAATGCTGTTCTTTGACGATCGCAGCCGAGTCTCTTCTGGCTTTGACTGGATGCAGCAGAGAAGAAGCGGAGAATATTGTCAGATTTCTGCCGGCATGCATCTGTGAGGATCTCGGTGCAGTGCAGGCCAGATATTTAGCAAGAGCGCTGAATGAATGCGGTATGATTTCCGAAGTCTATGACAGTCATGACCATCCTGCCGAGACATGGACGCACGAAACTGTCTTTGCGTTGGAAGGCAGGCTGCTGAAGAATGTACGTTCCATTCTGGCTGGGATCCATCTGAGCGCTCATCCAAGCATTTAAAAACCGCATCTCTGCGGTCATCACTTCAGTTTATCTTTCAATGTCTTGCTTGGCTTAAAGAAAGTACCGCGGGAAGCTGGAATCTCGATCTTCTGCTTTGTTGCAGGATTGATCCCTTTTCTCGCTTTTCTATTCTTCACTTCAAATTTGCCGAAGCCGTTGATGGAAACATCATTGCCTTTGGCTAAACTTTCACGGATCGTATCAAACACATCTGTAACAATTGCTTTGCAGTCTTTGCCTGTGCATCCGTATTCTTCTCTGACTGCTTTTGCCAGATCGTTTTTATTCAAAATAAACATTGTTGTCATAAAATCCCCCAAGTCGAATTGTGCCTTAATATCATACAGGCTTTTTTGTCGAATGGGCAATCAATTTCATGAAACTTTCTTTCATCCTCAATTGAAAAAGAAACGACAACTTACCATAACAGGAAGTGGAAGCCAGTCTTACAATTCCAAAAAGTTGTGTTTTCTCTTACAATATAGGGCTGTGCGTATATATGGCATTCCGGATATAGAACTGGAGGAAATTATTATGTCTAATGCCAAAC
>JAAYWN010000123.1 GCA_012516665.1 Erysipelotrichaceae bacterium | reverse complement strand
CTTGCCGCAGCCGACCATAGCACCGGTCGAGATCATGTTAAGGATCATCTTCTGTGCCGTGCCGGCCTTCAGGCGGGTAGATCCCGTCAATACTTCTGGGCCATTGTCAGGTTCAATCGCAATCTCGGCATGTTCACCGATCTTGGAATGTTTATTGCATGCAATGGCAGCGGTATGACAGCCGATGGATGCAGCATAGTCCAAAGCTCCCATCACATACGGCGTACGGCCGCTTGCGGCCAGCCCAATGACCATATCTTCTTTGCGGCAATGGATTCTGATCAGATCATCTTGGCCATATTCCGCATGATCCTCTGCGCCCTCGGCAGCTTTGATAAACGCATTTTCTCCTCCGGCCATCAGGCCGACAACTGTTTCATAAGAGACCCCGAAAGTCGGCGGACATTCCACCGCATCCATGACACCGAGCCTGCCGCTGGTGCCGGCTCCGACATAGATGATGCGTGCACCGCTGGCAATAGCCTCAGTGCTCCTTTCAATTGCCTTGGCAATTTCCGGCAGTACTTCATGGACGCCCTTGACGACATTGCTGTCCTCACGGTTCATGATCTCCGCAATCTGCAGGGGGTTCATTTCATCCAGATCCATTGTTCTTGGATTGCGTGCTTCCGTGGTCAATCTCGAAAGATCAATCATCATTATTTCCTCCTATTGTTTAAACAATAATTACTTATGCTACAATTATAATACATATCAGAAAGATAGGCAGATAAAATGAAAATTTCTTATGCACAGGTATGTATTGACCCATCTATGCCCATGAAGCAGGCAGGGTTCATTCAGCAGACACAGCCGATCTATGCGTTCCATGATGATCTTCATGCGCGGATCCTGTCTTTTCAGGATGAAAAGCGGATCGTGCATCTGATCTCCTGCGATGCTTTAGGCTTTCCTTACAGCTTTCAGAAGGAACTGCAGGCATCTCTTGCGATTTAAAGTGAAAAAGAAACAGATGTGATCGTATGCTGTACGCATACGCATTTCTCAGCTGATCCGGAAGATCCGCGCTTTCAGGCGGAGGTCGAAACAAGGATCCTGCATGCCATCCATGCCCAGAAATATCATGACAGCGAAGACTTTGGTGTTTCATTCCAGTCAGTTCCTTTTGAAGGCGTTGGCAAAAGCAGAATATCACATCATGAGGCAATGGTCCTGCTGCAGCTTGTGACGATATACAAAGATCAAAAACCATGAATCAGAGTGATGATCCATAATTGCCATCCGACGATCCATACAGGCGACACGCCATATTTCACCGCAGAATATCCAGGCTACGTCATTTCACAATTGAATGAAGCCCATGAAGGCATGCATTTTACCTTTCTGCAGGGAGCGGCAGGCGATGTTTCAACACGTTTTACCAGACCGTCGCAGGATGAAGAGGCTGTCAGGTATTTAGGCAATAAAATGATCGAGAAGATAGAAAAGATGTGCGCCGAGAAATGTCAGATCTATCCTCTGCACGAGATTGGCTATTTCAGTGAGTTTCTGAAACTTGAACATGTCATCCGCACGATCGATCTGCATAAGGTCCGCAATGATATTTCACCAAGAGAAAAAGAAGAGATCGAGCTTGGTGCCAAGGCGAGTGCTTATATCGCACAGCACCCAGAGAAGCTGCTGAGCGTCTATCTGATCTCAGGCCTGAAGCTTGGTCCATATCATCTGGTCTTCTGCCCAAGCGAAGCATTCTCCAGCTATATCAGATGCATTGATCCTTCTGTTTCTGCTCTGGTGTGCTATGCCAATGGCTATGGACCCTATATGACTGGTATTGATGATGACTTTATTACTTATGAGTGTTTTACAGATACGCTAAGTGACGATACGAAGAAAAGATATATGGAACTGCTGGCGAAAGCAGGGAAATTCGTATAAGAAAAAACGCAATAATGCAACAATGCCGTACAAATGTGCGTTTCGCTGGGAACAATATATAACATATGATATAAATGACAGTGTTTAAACAGTAGTTCGCTTCTTTTTGACTGGAGGGAAATAAAGGAAGATCATATGGAAAAGAAATATGGCAGGATCTACAGCACGCTGCTCCGCAGGATCCATAAGGGCACGTATGCTGCAGGAACGATGATGCCGACCGAAAGGGAGCTCACCGAAGAATTTGATGTTACAAGAAATACCGTTCGCCGTGCTATTGAAGAGCTGATCAATGGCGGCTATCTTTATCGCAAGCCATCCAGCGGTGCCTTTGTATGTGAACAGCCAGTGGCAAGAAGCCTGCAACGCTTATCTGTGCAGAATGATAAAGAGCTGAAGGATCGCTATCAGAAGATCACGACACGCATCGTTGACTGTCATATTTTTTCACAGGCAGATGCTCATAAAGAAATGCTTGGCCTGAAAAGCAATGCGAGAGTCTATCATCTGCGCCGGATCCAGTATGGCGATGACAAGCCGATCGTCTATGAAAGCATCTATCTGCCATGTGAGTATTTCACAAAGCTGGGAAAAGATGAGCTTGAAGAACCATTGGAGAAGATCGTAAAGACACATGCAAAGTTCAGCTGTGCGAAGAGACATACCAAGATCGTTGTGGAAGCCAAGGCATCCACCAAACAGCTCTCTTCTTATCTTGAACTTGCGATCGGTCAGCCGCTGCTGAGGATGAAGATGACGGTCACGGCAAATAAAATACCATATTATTACTATACGGCAACTTACCCAGGAACCGAGTATGATTTTTTGGTAGAATAGTGGCAATGATCAGAAGGGAGGCAGTGTATGCAGAAAAGGGTCGATGTATTGCATGGCTCAATTGCGCAGGCACTGCTTTTTTTAATGGTGCCGATCCTGATCTGCGGTATCTTTCAGCAGATCTGCGGCATGATCGATGCCATTGTAGTCGGCAGATATGTCGGCAGTGCAGGGGTGGCTGTCATCGGCGGTTCCTGTAGCACGCTGATCACCTTATTTACAAATGTGTCATCCAATATGATCCTAGGATGCATGACGGTGATTGCTTTTCTGTATGGAGAGGATCAGAGCAGAACGGCTGAAGGTGTCAATACGTCCATGTTCCTGACAGCGATCTGTGCTGTATGCTTTACCGGTGCATATATTCTGGCGGCAGAACCAATCCTGCGCCTGCTGCAGGTGCCACAGGAACTGATGGCGATGTCGGTATCTTATTTAAGACTGTATTCACTGGCGTTTGTTCCATACGCGCTCTTTCAGCTTGCAGTGACTTCTTTCCGTGCTTTCGGTGAAACAAAAGTCCCACGGAACTGCTCATTGGGTCCTTCCTGATGAATATTGCGCTAGATCTTCTGTTTGTCGGTGTTTTTCATCTGCAGCAGAATGGTATTGCCTATGCTTTTCTTCTTACCCAGTTCCTGTTCGCGGCTGCTTCTCTGTATGCTTTAGCAAAGGCATATATGATCCCGCTGTTCCAGGAAAGACCGGATCAGGAAGTCATGGCGCGTATTCTGAAGATCGCCGTACCTGCATGCATCGCTTCATCTTTCTATTCATTGACGAATCTAATCATTCAGAGCGCAATGAATATGCTCGGCTCAGAAACGATCGCTGCGTTTGCTATTCATAATAAGATCGAGAATATCTACTGGATCATCATGGGCGGCTTTGGCGTTGCAATTACAACAGTCATTTCACAGAATTGCGGTGCAAAGTCAGAGCAGAGAGTCAGAAAAGGCATTGAAACAGACGGTATCCTATGCTTTGCTTTAACAGCAGCCGTTTCTCTGTGCTTCTTTCTGTTCAATCATCAGCTTGTTGCATTGTTTACCAATGAAGCCAATACGCAGATCTTAGCTTCCGGGATCTTAGCTCTGATGACGCCATGCTATTTCTTCTATCCATTGCTGGAAACCATTTCAGATTCATTGAAATGTCTTGGCAAAGCATCGCAGTCAACGGTGATCACATTGATCAGTATCTGCTGTGTCAGGATCGTCTGGATCCTCTTGTTTGTCAGAGACAATATTACACTGGATGGTATTTTACTGGCCTATCCGATCAGCTGGTTCTGTGCTTCGATCTTATTTGTGCTTTATTATCTGCGGAAGAAAAAGAGCCTGCTGAAAAGCATTGCGTGATTGCATCAAACATAAATGGATAAATTATGAGAAAAGATTTCTCTTTAAAACCTTTTTATACTTTTTGTCCCCTTTGCAAAACTTGATAAGAATCGCTGATGCTCTGAACATAAGCATCATACAGTTCAGTCAGATCGTTCAGTGAGCAGAAAGGCTCATGCATACGTTCTGCAGCTGTTTTAATTCTTTCGTAATGTATTTTTCTTTATGTGCAGCTATATAATAGGTCCGTTTCATCGGTTCATGATAAATGGAGCGGGACACGATCTGCTTTTTATGCAGAGCCTCTTGACATAGCTGGGATGGCAGAATGGAAATGCCCAGACCGGATCTGACCGCATTGATCAATGCCTGGGTGCTTCCGCTCTCCCACTTTGGCATGATCTGCATACCATAGCGGGCAAACAGAGCATCGACATATTCTCTTCCGGCACTTCCTTTTTCACGCATCAGCAAGGGATATTCTGCAATATCTTTCAGAATGATCGTTTTCTTTCTGTACAGCGGATGGTCTTTTGACATGATCAGCAGCATTTCATCATGAAAGAAAGGAACGGCCTTCAGATCTCTTTCATGAATAGAATCTTCGATCAGAGCAATGTCCAGTGAGTTGTCCAGTACTTTTGACTGCAGTGCAGTCCCATTGAGAATGGTGACCTCCAATTCTGTATTCGAACATACTTTAGAAAACTTCTGGCAGATCTCGGTCATCAGAAAAGTGCCAATGGTAATGGAAGCACCGATCCTGATCTTGGCTTGGACCTGTTCCTGCTTCAGCATCTTCTCCATGCCATCCATCAGACTGACGATCTGATCGCTGTACGTATAAAGATGATCGGCAATGGCTGTTGGGATCAGTCTGCGGTGATAGCGCTCAAATAAGCGGACCGTGTATTCCGACTCCAGATCCTGAATGGCACGGGTCACGGCAGGCTGCGTGATATACAGATGTTTTGCGGCATCGGTAATGCTGTGGGTACGGTATACTTCAAGAAAGATCTTCAGATTGCGTACAGTAGTCATCATGCCTCCTATATAACAGAATAGTTATTAAATATATAAAACAATAGCATTATTATAATATATTATTTAGGCATATAATATGTTCGAAAGGAACCATATGGAAAAGAAAAAGTATTCAATGGTGACACTGTTCTTCTCAATGCTTACGATCTCTGCCTTTACCTTCGGCGGCGGTTTTGTCATCATCAGTATGATGCGCAAAAGATTCTGTGATGAACTGCATTGGGTCACTGATGAAGAAGTGCTGGATATGACGGCCATTGCTCAGTCGGCCCCGGGTGCTTTAGCTGTCAACAGTGCAGTGATCTTCGGCTATCGCATGGCTGGCATCAAAGGTGCTCTTCTTTCTGTATTGGCTACGATCATTCCTCCGATCGTGATCATTTCCATTGTTGTGCTCATTTATAATGCCTTCGCTTCCAATGCCCTGATCCAGACGGCATTGCGCGTCATGAGAGCTGGCGTCGGAGCCATCATAACGGATGTCGTACTGGATCTGGCAGAGAATATCTTTAAGACAAAGAATATGATCTCCGTTATTCTCATGGCAGCAGCCTTTATCGCGTCTTGGTTCTTCGGTGTCAGTTCCATAGCCCTGATCCTGATCTTCATTGTATTGGGCATTGCCAAATCACTGCTTCCGCAGAAGGAGGCATCTGTATGATCCTGCTTGATCTGTTCCTTGTTTATTTAGAAATTGGTGCTTTCTCTTTCGGCGGCGGATATGCCGCCATGCCTTTGATCCAGACCCTGGTCGTTCAGCAGAAGGGCTGGCTCACTATGGCAGAATATGCCGACTTAACAACGATTGCTGAAATGACGCCAGGTCCGATTGCGGTCAACAGTGCGACCTTTGTCGGTCAGAAAATGGCAGGACTGCCAGGTGCTTTGATCTGCACCTTGGGCTGCATTCTGCCATCCGTTCTGATTGTTCTGCTGTTAGCTTGGCTGTATACGAAATTCAGAAATTTAAAGATCGTAAAGAATGTGTTAGGAGAATTAAGACCTGCGGTAGTCGCAATGATTGCAGGGGCTGGCCTGACGATCATTCTATTGGCGTTCTTTGGTACCAGCAGTCTATCTGAAATATCTTTTGGCTCGATCCGCTGGATCGAAGTAGGCCTGTATATCGTTTCTCTGATCCTGATCCGAAAATTCAAATGGGGACCGATCGCGATCATCTTCTCGAGCGCAGCTGTCGGTACGCTTCTGTACTGCTTATGATGGCAGAGAACTAATCTTTAAGACAGCCGAAAGGAATGACCTTTACGCTATTTTTGGTGGTGAATGCCATAGGAGCATTTGCACAGATAACTATAAAAGAGGATGGCATGCGGTAAACGACACCAGGATGCTTTGGGTTCTTAAGTGCTTCTTCATTATGTTTCTGAATAACAGCTTTAAATTTTAACAAGCCTTTCTCGGCTGCATCAATTTGATTAGCACCAACCCTTATTTCAATCAGAGCATATTTTCCGTCGCTCATTTGATAGACTGCATCTGCTTCAAGACCATAATCATCATGATAATGCATGATCCTGGCATCGTGAGCTTCGGCATATACCAGCAGATCGCGGATGACCATATTCTCAAATACATGTCCAAACAGATCCAGATCATTGTTGAAATAGTCAGGTGATATTCCTAAGGAAGCTAAGGCAATGGATACATCAATAAAAATATGCTTTTTAGCTGATCGGATAGCTGCTTTTGAACGTATCTGAGGCGTCCAAGCATCAATGTCTTTGATGACAAACAGATCCTCGAGAGTTTCAGCATAGGCTGATAAAGCAGAAGCAGACGCTTCCTGTGTGGCTTGGACATCTGCATAGATCTTCGTTTTTTTGACGAGCGTCGCAATATTTCTTGCGTATGCCCAAATAAGGGTGCGCATCCATTCTTCATTTCTTTTCACACCATCGATAGCGGAAGCGTCTTTACGATAAATCTGATGATAATAGTCTTTCGCAATTTCAAGCTTTGCCTTTTCACTTTGCAAGGCTAAGCAGCGAGGCCATCCGCCGCGCGCTGCAGCATAGAATAGATCCTCAAGCTTGCAGGAAGAAGTCTTTCCCTCAATGCTGTAATTCGGATCTTCCAATATCTTAGATAGTGAAACAGATCCATTGGATTCTCCTGTTTCATACAAAGTCATAGGATACATCGTGATCTCACTGATTCTTCCCGTTCCTGTATGGGCTGTGCTGATTCTTCTGCTTGTGGAACCAGTTAAAAAGTATTCACCGATCTTTTCTGGATGATCGTCGCAATCTTTTCGGATTGTTCCCCAAATAGCAGGAGCATCCTGCCATTCATCAAATAGAATCGGCTTTTTATTCTTTAAAAAGAGATTTGGCGAAGCAGCAGCAACCGCAAGATAGCCCGCTCTTTTTTCTTCGTCCTGAAACTCGATCAGTGTTTTGCATCTCTCCTGTGCAGTTCTTGTTTTCCCGCATCCCTTTGGACCGACAATATTGATTGCATTGAAAGCTTCTGATCTGCTGTCAATCTGATCATCAATGATGCGATGAATATAGTCCATATTTCTGCTCCCTTCATTAAGCATATATTCGCATAAATAAGCCGTAAATTCAATATCTAATGTTAGAATAAGGCCAAATAAATGTATAAATAAGGGCAAATAAATGTGAGAATAAGGGCAAATAAATGTGAGAATAAGGGCATAAAGACAGACGATCCGTATTCGTATCTGCTGTATTCAGCATTTGATGCAGAAATCACCTTTGGCACATTGGCTGATGGCAAGTGCATGAGATCCTGCAGGAAGGCACTGTCATTATATGGAAATGATATGACGGCAGCTGAATATAAAACCGGTTCCATATCCAGAAGGAATGTGTTAATTTAGTAGGTGATCTATGGCAAGAGTAACGATCAATGACATTGCGAAATATGCGGAAGTAGGAAAGAGCACCGTTTCCCGCTATTTTAATGGCGGCTATGTCAAAGAAGAGACAAGGAATAAGATCGAGAAAGTATGCCGGGAATACAACTACCAGCCGAATTATGTGGCAAAGAGCTTAAAGGCAAAACATTCCTATCAGATCGGTGTCATTACCCCAAGTATTACTTCTAGAACAGCTTCACGGGTACTGACGGCATTGGATGAAGAATTAAGACAGAGCGGCTATACACCGATCCTGATCAATACAAATCATAATCGCAATCGGGAACTGCAGAGCCTGGACAGCTTTACCAGGATGAATGTCGAAGGTGTGATCCTGTTGGCAACAGAAATAACGAAAGCACATAAAGAACTGATCCAGCGCATGAATGTTCCGGTTGTTGTATTGGCACAGAAGATGAGCGGAACGGTGAATGTCACCTTTGATGATTACCATGCGGGATATGATGTCGGCATGAAGATCGGAAAGACATCAAAGCATCCATGTCTGGTCATGGTAAGCAAGTATGATAAGGCAGTTGGTGTGGACCGCAGAAAGGGCATCCTGGATGGCTTGGCCGAAAGGAAAGTCAAAGATATCGATATCATAGAGACTGACTTCTCCTTCGATACTTCCCGTCAGGCAGTGCAGGACTATCTAGCTGAACATGTACCGGATGCGATGATCTGTGCCACAGATAATATTGCATTGGCAGCCTTTAAAGAGATCCATAGGAAGGGATATGCAATCCCTAAAGATATTTCGCTGATCTCCTTTGGCGGATATACGGTATCACAGGTCCTGACGCCATCATTGTGCACGGTGAAATTCGATTATGAATTGGAAGGCAGAACAGGTGCGGATCTGATCTTAGATATGATCATGGGCAAGACTGTGAAGTCTGTAAGAATAGGATATGAAGTCTTAGAGGGAGAGAGCGTGAAGTAGCTTCTCTTTCTTTTTTAAGAAAATATGGGAACGGTTTCATTTTTCTATTGACAGGATAAATATCCGGCTTTATAGTCTTGTTGTAAGAGATGTGGGAACCTTCCCACATAGGAGGGGAATAAGTATGGATTACAGGAAGATCGCACAGGAGATCATCCAAAATGTTGGCGGCAGAGAGAATATTGCCTCCGTGATGCATTGTGCGACACGTTTAAGACTGACACTGAAGGATACTTCAAAGATCAATGAAGAAAAGGTCACAGATATTGAAGCAGTCAAAGGTGTCTTTATGAACAAAGGACAGTATCAGATCATCTTGGGAAGCGGTACGGTCAATCTTGTTTATGACGAAGTCATTAAGATCACAGGTGATGCGCAGGCAGAACCTGTGGAAGAAAAGTCGGAAGGAAATATGCTCAATCGCTTTATCAAGATGCTGAGCGATATCTTTGTGCCGATCATTCCGGCTATCGTTGCCGGCGGCTTATTGATGGGCATCAACAACGTACTGACCGCACAGGGACTGTTTGTTGCTGGAAAAAGCTTAATTGAACTCTATCCAGGCATCAAGGATCTGGCATCCATGATCAATCTGTTCTCGAATGCAGCGTTTACCTTCTTACCGGTACTGATTGGTTTTTCAGCCACCAAGAAGTTCGGCGGGAATCCATATCTAGGTGCAGCCTTAGGCATGATCATGGTCCATCCGGATCTGCTCAATGCGTACAGCTATGGCACAGGCGCTGCCATCCCGACATGGAATATCTTCGGCCTGTCCATTGAAGCAGTGGGCTATCAGGGAACTGTGCTTCCGATCCTCGTCATGTCATTCATTCTTGCCAAGCTGGAGATCAAGCTTCATAAGATCACACCTTCCTGGCTGGATAATTTAACGACACCATTGCTTTGCATCCTGATCTGCGGTTTCCTGACATTTACGATCGTCGGACCTCTCATGAGAGGCGCCGGCAACTTATTAACACTAGGTATTACTTGGCTCTATAACACACTTGGTCCGATCGGCGGTGCAATCTTCGGTTTCTTCTATGCACCGATCTGCCTGACGGGCATGCATCATAGCTTTATTGCGGTAGAAACACAGCTGATCGCATCTGTAGCTGTTACCGGCGGTTCCTTTATCTTCATTACAGCAGCGATGAACAATGTTGCCCAAGGCGCTGCCGTATTGGCTGTCTTATTTTCAACCAAAGATCCAAAACAGAAGAGCATCTGTTCGGCTTCCGGTGTATCTGCTCTGCTCGGCATTACAGAACCTGCTATGTTCGGTGTCACCCTGAAGCTGAAGTACCCATTCTATGCAGCGATGATCGGTTCAGCAGTCGGCAGTGCCTACTGTGCCTTCCGTCATGTATTGGCCGTTGCCTTAGGCGCGGCTGGTCTGCCGGGATTCATTTCCGTAGCACCAGCAAGCTGGGTGGATTACTTCATTGGCATGGCCATCAGTATGATCACAGCATTTGCCATCACTTGGGTCTTATTCCGCAAGCATGCTAAAGAAGAGACAGCCTTGGAAACGGAAGGAGAAGCACCAATTGAAGCCGAAGTATCTGAGCATACCGAACCAGAAGAGATCAGAAATACAGCAGCTGGCAATGTACAGTCAATTGATAAAGCAAGTGATAAAGCATTTTCTTCAAAGTCGATGGGAGAAGGATTTGTCATTGACCCAGAGGATGGCAAAGTCTATGCACCATTTAATGGCAAAGTATCTCTTGTTTTTCCGACCAAGCATGCCATCGGTCTGGTATCAGATGCAGGTACAGAACTGCTGATCCATATGGGCATTGATACCGTCAAGCTCAATGGCGAAGGATTCGATATTAAAGTAAAAGCAGAAGATACGGTAAAACAGGGACAGCTGTTAGCGGTCATGGATCTGGATACAGTACGCAGAGCGGGCTATTCGCCAGAGATCTGCTGTGTTTTTACCAATAAGAAAAATGTTGCCATTCTCAATACAGGAAAACTGAAAGAGAATACTGTTATTGCGAGCGTGAAGTAATGGGCAGGGACTATCGCCTGAACTATCACCTAATGCCATGCAAGGGATGGATGAATGATCCCAATGGGCTATGTTTCTATCATGGAGAATACCATATCTACTACCAAGCCTGTGTCGATTCTGCCGCAGGCAATGGCAGTGCTAAGGGATGGGGACATTTCAAGACAAAGGACTTCATTCATTATGAAGATACGGGGATTGCCAATGTGCCAAGTGAGCCTTTTGAAAGAGACGGTGCTTATTCGGGAAGCGCGGTGATCAAAGATGATCAGATGCATTTCTTCTATACTGGCAATGTCAAAGAAAAGGGAGACTATGATTATATTCATGCCGGTCGGCAGCATAATACGATCCACGCATATTCAAAGAATGGAGATCTCATTGAAGACAAGCATGTGATCTTCTATAACAGGGATTATCCAGCTTTCTGCACCTGCCATGTCAGAGATCCAAAGATCATTCAGCACAAAGGATACTATGAGATGGTATTGGGCGTACGTACCCAGAACGATGAAGGATGTGCCATGCTTTATGAAAGCAGTGATCTGAAAGAATGGAAGTACCTATATCAGATCAAATCAGAATATCCGATGGGCTATATGTGGGAATGCCCGGATATCTATGAAGACAAAGGGCAGAGGTATCTGATCTGCTGCCCACAGGGATTGAAGAAGCAGGGATATGACTATGAGAATGTCTATGACAATGGATATTTTCACTTAGAAGGAGATTTGGCCAAGGACTACCGGACATTGGATCATGGCTTTGACTTCTATGCCCCGCAGATCATGGTCAAGGATGGCAGGACGATCCTGATCGGCTGGATGGGACTGCCCGATACGGATTACAGCAATCCGACCGCGTCATGGCAGCATGCCCTGACTCTTCCTCGCGTGCTTATGGCAGAAAATGGAAGGCTCATGCAGAGCGTGATCCCTGAGATTGCAGAAAGAACCGTCTTTGCGGGCAGCGGCAGACAGTCTGTTCACCCAAAGCGGATGCGCTATCTCTTTGATGCAGCGGATGTTCTGGACGTATCGTTCAATGACATCCATATCACGTATGCGGATCACCTGTTCACCCTTGATCTCAGTAAATGCGGTCAGGGCAGGACCCAGAGACATCTTGTTATAAATGCTTTAGAATGTATGGAGTGCTATGTGGATGAAAGCAGTATTGAGATATTCCTGAATCATGGCCGAGAGACGATGACATCCAGATATTATGATGGATCGGATGTGCTCACAGCAGTATCCAATGTCACATATCAGGAATATGAAGTGCCTGTATTTCACATCCAGAAGGAATATGAAATATGAAAAAACTAGTATCGATCGGTGAAGCATTGATTGACTTTATCCCTATTGGCAATGGCCGGATCCAGGACATTGAAGCCTTTGAACCGCATATCGGCGGCGCACCAAGCAATGTCTGCGGGGCTTATGCAAAGCTTGGCGGACAGGCTTCGATCATTACCCAGCTGGGAGAAGATCCCTTTGGCGATAAGATCAATGAAGAATTAAAGCAGGAAGGAGTTGATACTTCCTATATTGTCAGAACAGACAAAGCAAATACTTCTTTAGCCTTTGTAGCTCTGAGCACAGATGGCAACCGTCAGTTCTCTTTCTATCGCAATCCTGGCGCAGATATGCTGCTGGAAGCAGATCAGATCAAAGAAGAATGGTTCAAAGATGCTTATGCCCTGCATTTCTGCAGTGTCGATCTAGGAGATTTTCCAATGAAAAAGGCACATGCCAGAGCAATTGCCTATGCTAAAAAGAATCAGGCTCTGATCAGCTTTGATCCAAATGTCAGACTCTCTTTATGGAAGAAAGAAGAAGACTGCCGCAAGGCAATTCTGGAATTTCTTCCGGAAGCAGATATCTTAAAGATCTCCGATGAAGAACTGGAATTCATTACCGGAAAAACAAAGATCGAAGAAGCAGAAGATATCCTGTTCCAGGGCAATGTCAAAGCAGTTGTCTATACCGCAGGCAGCCATGGCGCATCTCTGATTACGAAGAAGATGCATGTCTATGAACCTTCGCTGAAGGTCAAAGCAGTCGATACGACAGGAGCTGGCGATGGTTTTATCGGATCCTTCTTATATCAATTATCACAGGATGAAGTTAATGATCTCACTCAGGTAGCAGAAGACAGATGGTCCCTGTACCTAAAGAACAGTGCTTCTTTCTGCGCTGAAAGCATTCAGCATAAAGGCGCTATCTCTTCCTATCCAACATCATTGAAGTATAAAGAATGATGTTAGAATTAACTAATTTGGCTTAAGTAAAATATCCGGGGCTTTTAAGGAAACCCCGCAATAAAATATTCGGGGCATTCGGAAGAATGAAAACAGTGTATATCAGGTAACGAACTTACCGGAGAATACACTGTTTTTGTCATTGGAAATCCATTTCAATTTTTCTTCTGTTCTTAAAACGTCATTCGTATGGATCAGTATTATTCGAATCGATGATCTTTTGGTCTATTTTTAGCTTGTTATAGGTACCTCGTTTCTTTCCAGAACGCTTATGGCTCCGCAGATGATCAGTGATCGTATACGTCAGATGCTTGTTCAATGAGTATAGTGCTCTTGCACGGAAACGATCAAAGTTAGAGAGACCATTTGAGACAGTGATATATTCACGAATCTTCCCATTTATATTTTCTGTTAATGCATTGCTCTCTTTACGATTGTCATACGGCCTTTGAAAACTGTTTAGGATCTCCTGATGCCAATTATTGAGAAGCAGGATAAATGATGAATAGCAGGGAAGATCAGCTTCTACAAATGCATCTAGGATACTGTCGAACATGTCGCTGCAGTTTGCTTCTGTGGCATTTTTATTGAAGTTTCGATACATTTCTTTCAGTTCATATGCCTTTTCCAGTTCAGGACTGACTTTCAAAAGGAGCTCATAAAGGTCACGATAGTTCAGTTTAGTCCTATAGAAACCATTGTATTTTGGCTCGTTATCCAGATTGTATTTGTCGGTCTCAAGAAGTTAATGCCAATTTTTCAGAAGATAGTAGGCTGAAGAGCCATGTTCAAATTGATTCATGATGTCTACACGGAGCCTGGTGAATCGTTGCGACAGCTGTTCAACCACATGGTATCCATCGGCACATATCTTAGCGTTTGGCAGGAACTTCCGTGCCACATCGCGATAGGGATCCCAAAGATCCATTGTAATGAATTTCACCTTGTTTCTTTCTTCTACAGGGATCTTTTCAAAGTATTTTATGAGCTCATGCTTTGAACGGCTTGGCAGAATCTCAAATAGATTTCGCTCTGTATTGTCTACCATAACGCATAGATAGGAACTCCCATACTTTGCCATATCAGAATACAGTTCATCAATACCCATATTTTCAGGCAGCACAAGCCGTGGCACATTCAAAAAACTGTCTGAATATATTTCTACGCTGCCAATACTGATATTGTTTTTCTCTGCAATATCCTTATATGTGAAATGTAGGTTGGCAATATCTTTGGCAACTTGGTTCAGGAGTGAGAAAGAAAAATGCAATGAGCCTGGTGTAAAACAATTTGTCTCACGGAATGAATAATGACAGTCTGGATCCTTACATATGTATCTGCGGCGATGCCAGACAACATAGTGATCAAATGAATTGATTGGCATGGTCTGAAATGTGAAATCGACGAATCCCTTGCAGCGCGAAGCGGAACCGCATATTGGGCAGCTTGGATGACGATCTTTTAAAGTGATGTAACTGTAGAATGTTTCTCCTTTACGGACAATGTTAAAGTTCTCAATATCATCCGGCACTAAATTTAGGGTGCTAATGATATAATCCTTATTAGGCATTTTATGCCTCCCTTCTGATGGATTTCTTAATGACATTTGAATTCTAACATGAAGGGTTTTTTTGATTTTCATCAGTCCGGGAAATTTTAAAGCATTGGCCCCGGGAACTAAAAAAGGGCCTCATAAACTGGCCCCGGCTATTTTATTGCATAGGCACCAGCCCCGGATAATTTATGGCGCCCTAATTTGGTTGATTCTTTTTTTTAATGTGTGATAAATTTTCATCTAGTTTTGTTTGTTTATCAGAAAGGCATAATAAAGCATTGTGAAATGGTTAATATCATTTAATTTTCCTTGGCATTGGATATAATATATTTAAGCAGTATTTGATATCCAACGTGGAAAATGAGGAATACACATGATTCGGTATATTTGCAGACATTGTGATGGCTTGATATGTGAAACAAGTAAATGCCCTGTATGTGGCAATAGAACAGATATACTAAAGACATCAATTTTTTATTGTGATGAGTGCAACGCTCCATCTTTTGATGAGAATTGTCCTGTTCACAAATCAAAAAATAAACTAATTGGAACGGATTTGCGCCCTGTTTTTGCAGAAGAAAGATTATTATTAGAGATTCTTTTAAAAAAGCCAATGATTTACGCGGGAAAATCAATTTGGAGTACAGCAAGTAATACATATTGGATTGATGGAAAAAAATTAAAATTAAATCTTGCAGAGTTATCAAAAACAAATCCGATTGATGTGATTAAAGACATAAATAAATATCAGAAAGAAAATCGAAAATATGTCGATTTGGATTTTGACAATGAACATATAAACACCTTTATTAGAATCAATTCATATAGGTTGAATACAATTACTGAAGAGGCAATTGAATATATACGTGGAATAACTCAACATTATGACCTTTCCTCCATATTTGTTTCTTTTAGCGGAGGAAAAGATTCTACTGTTACAAGCAACCTAGTGATCAGGGCAATGGATACTGAGAAGATTGTGCATATTTATGGCGATACCACTCTTGAATATCCTGAATCTGCAAAATACATTGTTGAGTTTAGAAAAAGATTTCCTGAAGTTCCGCTGCTTGTTGCTAAGAATAACGCGCAAACGTTTTCAGATTTATGCACAATTGTAGGACCGCCTAGCAGAGTTCTCAGATGGTGTTGCACTGTTTTCAAAACAGGAGCTATAACCAAAAAAATTGAGCAAGTGTTTGATGACAAAAAGAATATTCTTTCATTTCAAGGGATACGAAGGTCCGAATCTGCTTCAAGAAGCAAATATGATAGAAGTTCTAATAATTCAAAAATAACGAAACAAACGACAGCATCACCTATTATTGATTGGCTAGATTTTGATGTTTGGCTTTATATATTGAGCAATAAGCTTCCTTTTAATAATGCATATAGGCAAGGATTTAGCCGCGTTGGATGTTGGTGCTGCCCTAATAATAGTAATTGGTCAGAATTCTTGTCATCCATATACATGCATGACGAATATACAAAATTTCATGATCTATTATATGAATTTGCCAAAAGAGTTGGTAAAGAGGATTGGCAAGAATATATTGATAGTGGAAATTGGAAAGCTAGACAAGGCGGTAATGGTCTGAAATATAGCGAAAATGCGGTTGTGAATTTCAAACCATGTGCATTAGAAAGCAATGCTTATAATTATGATCTTACAAGACCCATTACCGAAAACCTCTATACACTCTTTAAGCCCTTTGGAATTCTTAATTATGATATGGGAAACAAAAGATTAAATGAGGTCTATGTTTTAGACAAGCAAACCAATAATCCAATTCTGAAGTTATCTGGAAGATTAGGAACTACTTCACTTCGTATAAATATCTTAAGCAATACTGGAATGTTCAAATATCCTAAAACAGCAGAACAAGCTCTTAAGAATCAGATAACAAAATATCAAACATGTATTGCCTGCGGTTACTGTCAGGCTGTGTGTAGATTTAATGCGTTAAAAGTTACCAATGTGAAACCGGGAAGTGTCAGCAATGAATCTGTACGATATACAATCGACTCTGATTTATGTGCTGGTTGTTTGGAATGTGTAAAACATTTTGACAGTGGATGTTATATGAAAAAAGTTTTAAGAGTAAAGAAAGGGTAATACTCATGACATTGAAATTTAAAAAGAATGAAACATTCTATATAAGAGATGGATGGGTTGAAAAAACAATCAATGCTTTAGATGAAACAAAATCAAATATATTTTTTAAAAATAATGGAATAAAAGTGTTGGGAATTGGATCAAATATGGTTAAAGGTCTTAAATATTGGGTAAAAGCAGCAAATATTGTGAGTGATGATAAAAACTGTACAATGACAGAATTCTCGAAACTTCTATTGCAATATGATCGATATATGGATCAAAGTTTTTCTTGGTTTTTTTTACATTATTATTTATCTACAAATAAAGAAGAATGCCCAATATTTTATGAGATGTTTTCATTAAATAATGGCATTACAAAATTTAAAAAAAATGAGCTTTTAGAGTATCTACTTGATCAGTTTTCATCTGAGGAACAGCTTTATAGGAAATATGTTGAAAATGATCTTAATATATTTATTAAATCGTATGTAAATGAAGATGTTTTATCTAATCCAGAAGAAAATTTCGTTTGCCCATTATCGTCGTTGAAATTGATTAAGAAAGTAAATGATCATTATGAAAAAACAAAACCAACATATTCTTCGTTATCTTATTTAATAGTTTATTATGCGCTTTATAAGTTATATGCAGAAAAGAATGTGAATAGTTTTGATATTGAGGATTCAATGAATGTTCCTGAATCCCCTGCAAACATTTTCAATTTAGACAAATACATGTATCTAAAATACCTTGATGATATGCGCAAAGCAGGACTCGTAACAATAAATAAAACTGCTGGTTTAAATACAGTATATTTTGAAAAGATTATGTCTTTAGACAAAATATTTGAGGAAGGTCTGGGGAATTTATGACTTTATATAAAGAGCATATAAAAATCAATAAGAATTTCCAATCATCCATTAATCTAGAACTCGATTTAGAAAACGAAAGAAAGATAATGGAATATATCCCTACGACAGATATATGTGATGTATTGAAACGATACTTGAATTGTTGTTTAGGAAATTCAAAAGAATTTGCAACAACACTCGTAGGT
>JAAYWN010000122.1 GCA_012516665.1 Erysipelotrichaceae bacterium | reverse complement strand
ATCAGCAGTCAAAGCGCAAAACAATAAATATTACTACATATCCATGCATAACTTAAAAGTGCCACAGATCCCATGAATACGGGATCTATGACACTTTTTGTTCGATTCAACTGTCAAACTCAGGATTATACCATCATGAGAATTTCAAAACAATCATTGAAACAAAATCCATTTTACGTTTACAATGAACACATGAAAAATAAAATTCTGAATGAGCTGAAAAATAAAACAGTGTGGATCGCTATCGCAGCAGGTGCTGCATTGGCTCTGATCTATGCGCTGATCGTCAAGCCAGTCTACCTATGCTTTATCAACGGTCTGACATTTGTTGGTTTTCTGTATCTGCTGATCGGACTGATGCGCTGGTCCTGGGCGGAAGGAGATTTTACTTTCTTCAGCTGGAAACAGATCCATGGCTCCTATCGCAAGTGGCGCGAAGGAAGAAGAGAAGAAAGAAAAGGTTCTTCCAATCCCTTCCTCTATGCCGGCATTCTGACCGTCATTGTTTCTATCCTTCTCAGCATTGCCTACTGAACCGGCACAATGCCAGTTCTTTTTCATTCTGAGCGTCATTCCTGATTGCATGCAGGATCATGCATGTCTATTGCATGTCTGCTCTGCAGAAGCTTTTAAGGCACAAAAAAGGCCATCTCATAGATGACCTTCATCCTACTTGCGATAATTCTGCTGATAATATGCGAATTCTTCATCATTGGCAAAGATCCAATGATCCTTGGCAAGCTCACGGAAGGCTGCTGGATGTTCAGCATAGTTCCACTTCTTCTGATGCTCTTCTTCGTCATATGTGATCAGTGTCTTTGATTTTTCAATCTCTGGATCCGGCAGCGGGATTGCTGACATCAGAGACTGTGTATATGGATGCATCGGATTCTTGAAGAGCTCATTTGTATCTGTCAGCTCAACAATTCTTCCTTTATGAATGACCGCAATACGATCTGAGATATAGCGCACAACGGATAAGTCATGAGCAATAAAGATCTGTGTCAGTCCCTGCTTCTCTTTGAATTCATTCAGCAGGTTCAATACCTGTGCTCGAATGGAGACATCCAGAGCAGAGATTGGTTCATCAGCGATCAGAAGCGTTGGATCCATGACCATCGCTCTGGCAATGCCGATACGCTGTCTCTGTCCGCCGGAAAACTCATGCGGGTATCTTGTAGCATGTTCTGCTAACAGACCGACCGATTCCAAAGCATCCATGACTTTCTTCTTGCGGTCTTCTTCATCTTTATACAGATGGAAGTTCTGCAGACCTTCGGAAACGATATAGTCAATGGTCGCTCTTTCATTCAAGGAAGCAGCTGGATCCTGGAAGACCATCTGGATATTGCGGACCACCCAGCGATTCTCTTCTTTGCTGAGCTTCTGATTGATCTTCTTCCCCATAAAGATGACATCGCCGCTGGAGGTTGGATTGATCCGGATAATGGCACGGCCGATGGTCGTTTTGCCAGATCCTGATTCACCTACTAATGCAAAGGTCTCGCCTTTGTATACATTGAAATTGATATCATGGACCGCACGGAATTCTTTTTTGCCGTTGCGGAAAGTTACTGCCAGATCTTTTACTTCCAGCAGGATCTCTCTGCCATTGGCATCCTTCTTCAGAGGAGCCTGTTTCATTTCTGTCATTTCGCTTCCCCCTCATGCAGTTCCATTTTCTGTATACGGATTGTTTCTTTCATCCGCTCATGAAGTTCCTTGACCTGCACCGGAGGTTCTACATGCGGTGCTCTTGGATCAAGAAGCCATGTTTTAGCGAAATGTGTATCCGATACCGCAAACATCGGCGGTTCTTCTTCAAAATCGATCTTCATTGCATAATTCGATCTCTGTGCAAAGGCATCGCCCTTGATCGCATCATACAGACTTGGCGGCGTACCTGTAATAGCATACAGCGGCTCTCCCTTGATGCCTAACTGCGGCAGCGAACTCAATAAGCCCCATGTATATGGATGCTTTGGATCATAGAAGATCTCGTTGACTTTGCCATATTCAATGATCTGACCGGAATACATAATCGCAACACGATCAGCTACATTCGCAACAACGCCAAGATCATGCGTAATGAAGATAATGGAATAGCCATAGTCCTTCTGCAGTTTCTTGATCAGACGGATGATCTGAGCCTGGACGGTCACATCCAATGCTGTTGTTGGTTCATCACAGATCAATATTTCCGGATGGCAGGCCAAAGCAATTGCAATAACAATACGCTGGCGCATTCCGCCGGAATACATAAATGGATATTCATCAAAGCGATCTTCAGCATCATAGATGCCAACTTCGCTCATCAGCTGAATTGCTTCCTTCTTTGCTTCATCAAAAGGTTTTCCCTGATGCTTTTCTATGACCTCAGTGATCTGCTGGCCGATAGAAATGATCGGATTCAATGAAGTCATTGGATCCTGGAAGATCGTAGCTATCTTTCTGCCTCTGATCTTCTGCCATTCTTCATCTGTTTTGTTATCATACAGATTCTTGCCTTCAAAGACCGCTGTGCCGCCGGTGACTGCACCATTGGCATCGATCATGCCGGTAAAAGTCTTGGTAAATACAGATTTTCCAGAACCGGATTCACCAACAATGGCAAGTGTCTCTCCTTCATAGAGATCCACGGATACACCTCTGATCGCATTCAGTGTCTTTCCGCGTACAGTGAACTGCACATGTACGTCATTCGCTGATAGGATCGTTTTTCTTTCTTCACTCATCTTTCAGCACCTCCTTACATATGTGTTCTAGGATCAGCAGCATCCGCGAATGTCTGTCCGGCAACATAAAGTGAAATGGTGATCACGGCAGAAATCGCAACTGGGATCCAGAACAGGTACGGCGTACTTGTCATGAAGGTACGGTTGGCAGAAATAGTTTTGCCTAAGGATGGTGTTGTTTCACCGACACCGATGCCAAGCCAAGCTAAGAATACTTCCAATGAGATATACGATGGCATATCACGAGAGATCGACGTCACAATGATCGATACCAGGAATGGCATGATATTGTTCTTGACGATGGTCCATGTTGATGTGCCTAAGCACTGCGATGCCAGGTTGTATTCACGATCACGGATGATCATGACCTGAGTGCGGATAAAGTATGCAGTTGAGAGCCAGGAAGTGACTGACATTGCAAAGATCAGCTGCCAGAAGCCTCTGCCCAATACATACATCAGAACGAAGACAACTAAAGTAAATGGAACATTGGCAATAATGTTGTAGATCTCAATCATCCATTTATCCATCTTTTTGGAATAGCCCCAGATAGCCCCAACGACTACGCCTAAGACGATTGTGATCAATGTTGTAATGCCGGCAATGGCCAATGAGTTTCTTGCACCGATCCAGACGACATTCCATAGATTGTCGCCGTAATCATTTGTTCCGAAGAAATACTTCAGGCTAGGATGAATGAACTGCATTGACGTATCGTTGATGTTCACATGCGTAATGCCATCATAATTTGAGATCATTGGATCAATGATAGACAGTGCAATGACTGTCAGCGCAACGATCAGGACAATGACCGTCGATTTTGATGAAATGAACTTTTTAAATACAGCGGACCAATAGGAATATTTAGGCGCGGCAATGTGCTCAGATGCATTGTCATCATTTTTGACAAAGACGAACTTGTTTTCTGATTCTGACATTAATGAGCACCCCCTTCCTTTTCTTCCAGCTGAATTCTAGGATCGATCGCTGTCATTAAGAGATCGCCCAGCAGTACTGACATAATGGAAAGTGCTGTAAAGATCATTGTCAGTGCAACGATCATTTGGTTGTTATGATCATTGATGGCATCTGGCAGCAGTTTGCCTGTTCCAGGAATCGCAAAGACAGTTTCAGTTAAAACAGCACCGGTGATCGTCAGAATGACATTGGCCGGAATATCATGAACTATAGGAATAATTGCATTGCGCAGAATATGACGGCGGAAGATCTCTTTCTCCGTCAGGCCCTTAGCGCGGGCAAACTTAACATAATCCGCATTTTCCTGATCGATCATATAGCGTCTTGTCCACAGCATCAGCGATGCTGTATTCATCAGAGCCAGGATGACGACCGCTGGAATATAAGAACGGATATCATGAGCGCCGAATGTCGGGAAGGACTGCGGCAGTCCAAGCAGATAGAAGATCTGACGGCCAAAGAAGATAAAGGCAAGCGAAGGTACCGCAATCATAAAGTTGATCCAGATCGTGCCAATATGATCTCCCAGCTTTCCCTTATGACGTGCCATGCCCATACCGGCTGGTATAGAAATACAATACGCCAAGATCAGAGCGATGATGCCGATCGTCATAGAATCCTGGATCATTGATGGATCAGTCTTCTGCGTCAAGCATTCTGCGTAGTTGTCCGTATACTTATTTGTATCCAGACGATCCAGATTCTCCGTTGCTTTATATTGACATGAATGCTGGATCACCGCAGACTCGATCGTTTGGCCGGTCGGGAAGGTCTGCTCAAAAGTATCTTCTGAGCCTTGGGAAGAAGAAATGACCTGGGTGATCGGCGTATAGGAATATGCCGGATAGGATAAACCTAGATTGATTGAAATAATATTCTGATGAATGAACGGGAAATTGCCATCCACATAGATCAGATACTGATGCTCCGTGCCATTGCCCATCAGTGCCGGCAGGCCGTTATAATCCAATCCCCAGTATATGCCTCTGGTAGAATTCAGTTCCGGATTGGAATCATCCGTGACTCTCCATGGATGGTCAATATCAATAAGATTGGAAAAGAAGTTGCCGACAATAGATAAGATTGGGGTATCTTTATATGCATAGTAAAGACCTGCTCTGTATTGCTGGATCGTATATCCTTTTGCTTCATATTCAGGAATAATGCTCTTGATCTCGCTTGAATTCTCGACCATGCAGGCATCATAGTTGTCTGATGCATATGCACCGCACATGTCGGTCTGTTCAACAAAATCCACATATCCCAGTTTTTCATAGGCATTGTATTTATAACGATTGCGATCGTCTTCCTTGCCGCCTAATTTCTGATACGTTGCATCCGTCTTAAAGATCAATTCACGCGGGATCAGCGTGTAGATCATGATCATTGCTACTGCAGTGACAATAAAGACAGATAAGATGGCCCTGATAATGCGGCCCCATATATATCGTTTCATAGAAACCCCCTGCTTTAAATTCGCCTATTAAGGATATAATATACAGCACAAAAATACAAATGATTAGGGAGCATTTTCAGCCCCCTAATCATGATATTTACATTAAAATGTAAATTTTTCAATGGTGAGAAAGGATTAACCCTTCTGCCAAGTTTCCAGAGCCTTCTTGTAATCAGCTGCTGTGATTGCATCCTTCTGGATAATTCTGTTCTTGTACTTTGTTGACTGCAGATAGCCGCCCTGGAATGGAACTTCTCTTGAAATTCTCCAGTTGACGGAAGCTGTACGAGTCTGTACAGGAATATAGATAGCTTCATCAAGGATGAATGCTTCAGCCTTAGCGAATGCCTTGTAACGTGCATCCTGATCATTTGTGATCGCATCAGCAGCATCATAGAGCTTCTGATATTCATCCAGACCGGAAGCAGCAATTGCAGCCGAGTTCTGTGCATCGCCATCTGCTTCAAATTCAAGGCCCATGTTCTGACGGAGAATATCACCATCTGTTGGGCAGAAGATATGCAGATAAGACTTCGGATCGATGTAGTCATAGCCCCAGCCTGTAGATGTGGAGATATCCCAGTCAGCATCGACTGGTCCTGTGGAGTTGTATGCAGACTTCTCATATGTATCGGAATCTACAGGATGAACGATGATCTGAACATTATCTGTACCAAGAGAAGCTTCAATGGACTGCTTCAGAGAAGAAGCCTGAGCAACCAATGTCTTGCTGGATTCATCGACCATCAAGTCAAGCTTGATTGGGAAGGTGACGCCGGACAGTTCGCTCTTAGCAGATTCGATATATTTCTTAGCTGTGTCAGCATTGTAGAACGGATCCTGTCCTTCAGACAGATCTGCCTTCAGTGTCGATGCATCTTCAACAAGTTTGCCATATGCTGTGCCATCTGTTGTCGTGACAAAGTTCCATGGGCATTCAATGTTGCGGAGTGCAGTAGCAGCGATAGAAGGATCAACAGCCGTTCCCATGTAAGATACACGGTCCAGACCATACTTCAGAGCCAAACGGAAGTTCTTGTTCAGCAGCGCTGCACGAGCATCTGTCTGCTGTGTAGCTGTCTTGTCTGTTGTTGTATATGTGATACGGTTCATATTGAAGTTGATGCCGAAGCTATACTGATCCTGCATGCCTGTGTATGCATTGTCCTTATACTTTTCAAGATAATCCTTGAAGTTGTCAGACTTAGCAAGCAATACGCCCTGGTAATAAGGGTTCTCTGACTGTTCGAATCCCTTTACGGTCGATGCTGGATCAGATCCATCATCATAGACCAGGTTGACATTGTTGATGTAAACATGATCTGCATCCCAATAATTCTTGTTCTTTGTCAGCTTTTCTTCAGACTTAGAAACAAAGGATGTCAGAATATAAGCACCATTATACAGAATAGAACTTGGTTCTGTAGGCTGTCCAAACTTACAGTTGTTTGCATCTGGAGAGCCCAGTTTGCATCCGGAGCCCTGAGCTTCAAGGAACTCACGGTTGACTGGATAGAAAATTGTATAAGATGTCAATGTATCAAAATATGTAGCAGGCTGTGTCAGTGTGTATTCAACTGTGTAGTCGTCAACAGCCTTGACACCTACTGTGCTGAAATCCTTAGTCTTGCCATCTGCATAATCCTGCAGACCCTTGATATGCATAGCAGCAAGTGACAATGTAGCAGATTTGAAATCAGCAGCATGCTGCAGACCTGCAACGAAGTCGTCAGCCTTTACTGTGCCATACTGTTCGCCGGTATTTGTGACCCACTTGGCATCCTTTCTTAAATGGAATGTCCAAACACTGGAATCATCATTGTGCTCCCAGCTTTCTGCCAAAGAAGCAACATACTTGTTCTTGGCATCTACTTCAACCAAGCCATCAACAATGTTGTCATTGATGTCATGATCTGCCGCATTCTGTGTGATCAAATAGTCAGTTGTCTTCAGATCTGATGAATATACATAATACAGATCCTGAGACTTCTTGCTGGATGATGCGCTGCCTGTAGAGCAACCTGCAGCCAGTACAAGTGCCAGTGAAGCGCATAAAGCCTTCTTCATCTTCATAAATCTTTCCTCCCGTTCAGTATTACCTGAATATGCTAAAATTGTAGGTATTTTCAGTATTTGTGTCAATAAGTTTCACAATTTACATTGAAATTTTCATGAATATTTGTTGAAAATATTTTCATTGTTTTCATAAGTAGGTGTTCTGTGCTGATTATGGTATAATCATGTCTGCTGTTTGGAGAAGTACCCAAGAGGCTGAAGGGACCGGTTTCGAAAACCGGCAGACGTGCAAGCGTGCGAGGGTTCGAACCCCTCCTTCTCCGCCATAAATGAAATCCAGTTCTGACATATTGCAGAGCTGGATTTTTTTTGCCAGGCAGACATGCTTCAGGCAGCCTTTTTGTCGCACTTCGATCCGTGCTGAAGCAGTACAAGCTGCTCCTGAATGATTGCCGTGATCTCTTCTGGTGTTTCTCTGCGCCCGCCGCGGAGCCATGCCGTCAGAATACTGACGGTAAATCCTGTACGGATCGCTATAAAGTAATTCCCATGTTCTGCCGGAAAATTGGGCAGTCTGCCATACTGTGCGGCCAAAGCATCTGCATTCTTCATATGACAGGCATAAATAATATCAAAACGATTGATCTTCATCAGGAGCTCAAGAATATCACTGTGCTCCATCCAATATTTAAAATAATGTTTGGCCAGTTCCATTTCAGAGGATCTGAGAGATGGCATAGAGCTGAACAGGGAATCATGAAAACAGGTATCGCACTTCCAATACAGAATATCCGATATATTGTCAAAACTGCGGTAGATCGTTGTCCGAGCTACACCAGATTCTTTCTGCAGATCGCTCACCGTGATCTGATCAAATCCTTTTTTCTTCAGACAGCTGATCAGGCCATTGTAGATCAGCCTCACTGACTGCTCGCTGCGCTTATCCTTGGGAATATGGTACATATCATTCTCCTTTTTCGCTTCATATTTCTGCTTTCTGCAGTGTTTATATACGATACTATTGTATCGTATAATTTTTATTGATACAACATAGATGCAGTATAGAAAAGAGGAGATCCCTTATGGAAACATTGCTTCAAGCCTGGCTGTCTATATGGCTGTATGTAATGGCAGCGATTGCCATTATCCTTTGCGCCTTCATTTATAAGCATCGTCATACATGGTCCAAGCTGACCATTCTCTGCACGCTGGCAATTGTCGTTCTTGTCCTCCATGTTCTGGAAGAATGGGTTCTTCCGGGCGGACTGCACTACTCTTACAATTTGAGCCATGGATCATCCATACTGAGCTGCTATCCTATGAACCGTCTGACCGATATGATCACCAACTTCGGCGGTGTGATGCTTGGCTGTATCGTATTGAGGTTCTGGGGCTTCGGCAAGCCGGCTGGGATTGCCATCATGCTGTTCTCTCTGTTTGAAGTCTTTATCCACGTCAGCATTGGCATTCAGGATATGCAGATCTTTGCACCGTATGGTATGAACACACTGTATTCGCCCGGGCTGATCACTTCCCTGTTCGGCTTTCTGCCGACAGCCGCCGGCATTGCCGTACAGCTGTTCAAAACAAAAGAAGATCGTCCGAAATTCAGGCAATGGGCCATTGCCATCTCCGCAATGTTCAGCTTCTGTTTCCTGCTCATCAATCTGCCGGAAGCTCTATTAGGCAGTCAGAATACACCGTATGCCTTCACCCATCGCGGATACTATGAAAGATATGCCGAACAGTTTGAAAAAAGCAATGGCTATCAGTATGATAAAATATCCAATTCGACGGATATCAAATAAACAGAATACAGCATGCATCGATGATATATTGAATACCATAAAGCGCATAGTCATGCAAAAATCTGCATAGTGAGAAGCGCTGGAAAGACACCTGCCATCCTTTATGCAGAACAGCACTTAACTTATTTGGAACAGCGAGCATTCATGCATAGTGTTATGATCTGCCGTGCAAGAAATCATGAAGTTCCATCAAAAGAATCAATCATTTGGATCGCGGCAGTAAGACCATGAGATCCGTTCCAAACAAAAAGATCTCATCAGTATAATTGATGGAACAATCTTTGCCGAAAAGATCTCATTGGATGATGCTATCAAATCATTACTTCTTCATCTGTCTTCTGAGGTACTGATATAATTTCTTATTTGTCTCTTTGCTGATGGAGTGCTCAATCTCATGTGCATCAGCTTCGGCTGTTTCTTCATCTACGTCGATAGCCATCAATGCTTCTTTCAGAAGTTTTCTTTTTGCTAATACTTCTTTGGCAATCGCATGTCCTGCTTCTGACAGTACCAATTGATGAGTCGGTCCAAAGCTGACAAGGTCCTGTTCGCTCAGTTTTTTCATTGCTACACTGACACTTGCTTTTGCAACATTCAGATCATGCGATACATCCACCGAATAGCACCTGCCATTTCTTTTCTCAATATCCAGGATCGATGCGAGATAGTTCTCCACCGATTCTTTTTCTCTTCTTTCCAGCTGCATATTTTATACCAGACCAGCCAAAAGCCCAATGGCATGCACTAGGAAAGCCGCCGCCCAAGCCAGTGTACATTGGAACAGTACAATGAATACTGACCATCTTGTGCCCAATTCCCGTTTAATAGCAGATACGGCAGCAATGCATGGCGTATAGAGAAGGCAGAAGACAAGCAATGCAAAGGCAGCCAATGGTGTCATCACACTGAGGATCTCTGCTGTACTGCCGAATAATACAGACAGGGTCGATACAACAGATTCCTTTGCCATAAGACCAGTGATCAAAGCAGTTACGACACGCCAGTCGCCAAAGCCCAATGGAGCAAAGATCGGTGCAATGCCGCCAGCCAGGATTGCCAAAATACTGGTCGAAGAATCTGATACAAGATTCAACGAAAGATCAAAGTGCTGCAGGAACCATATGATGATCGTAGCCACAAAGATGACAGTAAAGGCTCTCTGCAGAAAATCTTTTGCCTTGTCCCACATCAGCATCCTTGTTGATTTTGCACTTGGCATCCTGTAATTCGGCAGTTCCATGACAAACGGTGTTGCTTCACCATGAAAGACTGTTTCTTTGGAAAGCAGAGCAACGATCACAGCCATTGCAATGCCAAGAAAATACAGAATGAGCATGACCCATCCAGCCTGAGAAGGAAAGAATGCATCTGCTAAGAAAGCATAGATCGGCAGTTTAGCACTGCAGCTCATAAATGGTGTCAGAAGGATCGTCAATTTGCGGTCTCGATCGGAAGGAAGTGTACGAGCGGCCATTACACCTGGCACGGTGCATCCAAAACCAATCAGCATCGGTACAATGCTTCTGCCGGAAAGGCCGATCCGCCGCAACAGTTTGTCCATAACAAAAGCTACCCGCGCCATATATCCGCTGTCTTCCAGGATCGACAGGAAAAAGAACAGTACCATAATGATCGGCACAAAACTGATCACGGTGCCAACACCGGTAAAGATACCATCGATCACCAGAGAATGAACGACACTGTTGACCTGTACCGATGTCATCCACGCATCAATGGCACTGGTTGCTGCACTGATACCTTCTTCCAATAGACCTTGGAAGAAAGCACCAATAACATGAAAAGTCAGAAAGAAGACAAGTCCCATGATGCCGATAAAGAAAGGAATTGCTGTATATTTTCCTGTCAGCACTTTATCGATCCGCCGTGACTGTTCATGTTCCTTTGATTCTACTGGTTTGACGACTGTCTGCTGACATAATTTTTCGATAAACGAATAGCGCATATCCGCTATGGCTGCTGCTCGGTCCAGCCCGCGCTCTTCTTCCATCTGTTCAATAATATGCTCAAGCATATCCATTTCATTCTGTTCAAAGTTCAGAGCCTTAATGATACGTTCGTCCCCCTCTACCACTTTTGTGGCCGCAAAGCGCAGCGGCAGACCGGCAGCAGAGGCATGATCCTCAATCAGATCCATGATGCCATGCAGGCAGCGATGCACCGCCCCATTGTGATCATTCTCATCGCAGAAATCCTGACGAGCCGGCTTCTCCTGATATTTTGCAACATGCAGTGCATGATTGATCAGTTCATCAATGCCTTCGTCTTTAGCAGCTGATATAGCAACGACTGGAATGCCTAAAGCAGCTTCCATATCATTGATCAGTACAGATCCTCCATTATTGCGCATCTCGTCCATCATATTCAGCGCCAAGACCATCGGTCTGTCCAATTCCATCAGCTGCATACTTAAATATAAATTTCGTTCGATGTTTGTAGCATCAACAATATTAATGATGCCGCTTGGTTTTTCATCCAAAATAAACTCACGTGATACAAGTTCTTCACTTGTATAGGGAGAAAGAGAATAAATGCCTGGCAGATCTGTTACATTGGTATTTTTATATCCGCGTACCTGTCCGCTCTTCCGATCAACAGTGACACCGGGGAAATTTCCCACATGCTGATTGGAACCTGTCAGCTGATTGAAAAGAGTTGTCTTTCCGCTGTTCTGGTTGCCTGCCAAAGCAAAAGTAAGCACTGTATCTTCCGGCAGCGGATGCTCTGTCTTACGATTGTGATAGATGCCGCCTTCACCCAGACCAGGATGAAGAACTTCTTTCTTTAATTTTGTATTTGATCTCTTTGCATCTGTTTGGATTGGTTCTACTTCGATCTTTTCAGCATCTGACAAACGGATCGTAAGTTCATATCCATGCAGCATAACTTCAATAGGGTCCCCCATTGGTGCATATTTTGTTACTGTCACTTCCGTACCTGGGATCATGCCCATATCCAGGAAATGCTGACGAAGTTCGCCCTCACCTCCAATGACAGTCATTTTTGCAGACTGCCCGATCTTCAGCTCTTTCAGGTTCATCGATATCTCCTCTCTGACTTCGATTAGTTTATTCTAACTAATACTAAATGTCAATCAGGATGTGCCTGCAGACATCATGCAGAATGCTGATATGCTCATTTCTTCTGTACCGTTATACAAAAAGAAGACCGCCGCAGCAGTCTTCTCATTCAGTATGAAATATGATTACTTCTTTGCCACTAAAGCAGCATCCCCGCGCATATAATACGGCTGAACATATTCAGGCAGTCCATCGCCTTCCTGCATCAGAATGACAGGATTGCCGTGGATCAGCGGTTCCAGATACTGGTAGCCTTCCTTGGTAATGCCCTTGTATTCAGGCAGCAGCCATTCCACTGGGAAATTCTTAACATAGTTGGCAACTTTAGAAGCCTCGACAGCGAAGAATTCCGCATCGTATTCTTCCCCTGCTCTTCTCTTGACACCGACCATCTTGCCGGTGAATGTCTTATCTGCTGATCTGTTCAGGGCAGACATTCCTAAACGGAATGACTCTGTAACATCGACCAGAGACTGCTCTGTTGCATGACATCTCTGTGCGGTAGAAAGATCCTGTACCTTGCATCTAGGAGCAGCTTCCGCATTCAGGATCATTGTCTCCAATGCCTTGCCGGCACCGCCTAAGATCGCATGGCCGAATTTATCATTCTTTGCTTCGCCTGCTGCCAAATAGCTTCCGTCTGCGAAATGTGCACCCTCAGATACAACGACAAAGCACTTTGCTTTTTCATCAACGATCTGCTTGACTTCCTTCAGGAATACTTCCTTGTCAAACGGCTGTTCCGGTACGATCAGAAGATCGACCTTGCCGCTCAGGCAGGCAGAAGCAGCCAGCCAGCCGGCATCTCTTCCCATTGTCTCAAGAATGAATACTTCCTTGCGAGAAGCAGGATAGACATTGACGTCATACCAGCACTGCAGCGCTGTTGTAGCAATGAATTTTGCTGCGGAAGCAAAGCCTGGGCAGTGATCCGTGACCATCAGATCATTGTCAACTGTTTTTGGGCAGCCGACAAAACGATGATTCGTGATCTTGTTCTTTGCGGCATATTCTGATAATGCTGCTACTGTATCCATTGAGTCATTGCCGCCGGTATAGAACAATGTTTCAATATCATACTTATCCATAATATTGATGATCTTCTCAAAATCTTCAACATTGTCTCTCTTCAGCTTATAGCGGCAGGAACCCAATGCAGACGACGGTGTCTGGCGCAGGACCAAGTTCTCGTGCTCCGACATCTCGGTCAGATCAACAAATCTCTCCTGCAGAATGCCTTCGATGCCATTTAAGCCGCCATAGACATGTTCATAGACGGGATTCATCTGATTTGCTTTGACCACACCTGCTACGGTTGCGTTAATAACGGAACTAGGTCCGCCTGACTGTGCTACGATACAATTTGACATAGTTTTCTTTTTCTCCTCTTTATTGCGTATTCATTATATCAATCCTCTTCTAAAAAAAACAGAGATTCCTCTCTGTTTACGCATCTTCATTGAGCTCATCCCACTTCTGATACAGATGTGCCAATTCATTATGCACTTCATCAATGTCCTGGTCCAAGCCATTCATTTTCTGATAATCCTGATAGTATTCCGGTTCATAGCGCAGATCGCGCAGATCTTCCAGTTCTCTTTCCTTGTCAGTGATCTTCTGCTCAAGCTTATTGATCTCACGTGCCTTAGCTTCTGGGGAGAGCTGACGCCGTGTTGCCTGGGCAGGAGCTTCTTCAGCTGGCTGCTTCTTCTCTGCGGCCATGACCATAGATGCTTTGGAAGTTTCCTGCTCCTCATACTCATTCCAGTTTGATTCTATGAACTCTGCTTTGCCATTTTCAAACTTCAGCAGGCCAGTCGCCAGCTGCTGAATAAAATATCTGTCATGGGAAACGAACAGGATCGTGCCGGAAAATCCCTTCAGTGCCTGTTCCAAAGCTTCTTTGCCGGGAATGTCCAAGTGATTGGTCGGTTCATCCAGGATCAGCAGATTGCTGTGCTGCAGAAGGAGCTTGGCAAAGGACAGGCGCACTTTTTCACCGCCGGAGAGAACATCAACAGATTTAAAGACATCATCTGCACTGAAAAGAAACTGACCAAGTACCGAGCGCACTGCTGTACGATCCAGCTCTGGATAATCATCCCAGATCTCTTCCAGTACTGTTTTTCCGGAGGAGAACTGCGCGAGCTGCTGATCAAAATAGCCCTTTTCTATCTGGTGGCCAAATAAGAACGAACCCCCTAAAGACGGAATCAGTTCCATCAATGTTTTCACAAAAGTCGATTTGCCGGTGCCGTTAGGACCGATGACTGCGATACGATCCCCTCTTCTGATTTTCATGGTAACTTCCGTCAGGACATGATCATAGCCAATGGCAAGATGATCCGTTTCCAATACTTTTTCACCGCCTTTGACATTAGGTGTAAAGTGCGCGTGAAAATTTCTTGTATCGCTTTTATCAACGGTGAGCATCTGCATACGATCCAAATACTTGATCTTTGACTGAGCAAAAGCAGCCTTGCTTTTCTTATAACGGAACTTCTCGATCAGTGCCTGCAGCCGTTCCACATCTTTCTGCTGACGGTTGTATGCATCCTGCTGTCTTTCAAGATCATTTTCACGCTCCACTACAAAATTTGAATAATTGCCAGCATAGCGGGTCATCTTGCCATATTCCATATTATAAACACAGTCAACCGTATGATCTAAGAACATCCGGTCATGCGACACAACAACAACAGCCTTCGGATAGTTCTTCACATACCCCTCCAGCCATTCAATCGCATCAATATCCAGATGGTTCGTCGGCTCATCCAAAAGAAGAATATCCGGTTTGGAAAGCAGCAGCTTCACAAAAGCAATACGCGTCTTCTGACCGCCGGAAAATTCCCCGATCTTTTTTGATAATTGTTCAATGGGAAAACCGAAACGCGTAAAGACCGTCTTCATTTCAGATTCCCAATGATAGCCGTTCATAGCTTCAAATTTTTCCTGTGCTTCGCCATATTGGTTCATGACCTTTTCAGAATAATCACTGGCCATTTTATCTTCCAATTCATTTATTTTCTTCTGCAGAGCAAAAATCGGTTCATAGATCGTCATCAGTTCCTGCTCGACCGTCCAGTCATCATGTGATAGGACTTTCTGTGCCAGATAGCCGATATCTGTACCATTCTGCTTGGCAATATTAGCATGATCAAAAGACTCTTCTCCGCACATACAGCGAAGGAAGGTGGTTTTTCCGCAGCCATTGCGTCCTACAATGGCAATCTTTTCAGTGCCTTTGATCTCAAAGTTCACATCCTGAATAATCTCGTCTGCACCATATGCTTTTGATGCTTTTGATATTGAATAGAGCATATGAAGTTCTCCTTTCTCTGCCAATAAAAAACAGAAATGCCAGCCATGTAAGGTTACCGCATTCCTGTCTTGATTTCAAATTCTTTAGAACTGAAGATTCCGCGGCGTTCTTGCAAAAGGAATAACATCGCGGATATTTTCCATGCCCGTGACATACATTACAAGCCGTTCAAATCCTACCCCGAAGCCAGCATGCTGGCAGCCGCCATATCTGCGCAGATCAAGATACCATTGATAATGGTCCTTATTCATGCCCAGTTCATCCATGCGCTTTTCTAAGACATCTAAGCGCTCTTCTCTCTGCGATCCGCCGACCAGTTCGCCGACGCCAGGAACTAAGCAGTCAACGGCAGCAACTGTCTTGCCATCTTCATTCTGTCTCATATAGAAAGCTTTGATATCCTTTGGATAATCCGTCAGGAATAAAGGCCCGTCGGCTATCTTCTCACAGAGATATCTTTCATGCTCGGTCATCAGATCCATGCCCCATTCGATCTTTGTATTTTCGAATTTCACACCATCAGCGACTGCTTTTTTCAAAAGCTCAATACCTTCCGAATACGGCATTCTTCTGAATTCGGAATTTCTGACTTTGTTCAGACGCTCTGCTAAGCTTGTATCAATGCGCTCATTGAAGAATTTCATCTCTTCTGGGCAGGTTTCATAAACATAGTTGATACAGTACTTGATCAGATCTTCGATCACATCCATATCATAGTCCAGATCCGCAAACGCCATTTCCGGTTCGATCATCCAGAATTCAGCCAAATGATTGGTTGTATTTGAATTCTCTGCACGGAAAGTCGGGCCAAAAGTATAAACATCGCGGAAGGCCATAGCATACGCTTCTGCCTGCAGCTGACCGGAAACAGTCAGGCTTGCATGCTTGCCGAAGAAATCCTCATCATATTTACCGTCATCTCTGGTCGTAACGGTGAAAGTCTCACCAGCACCTTCTGCATCATTCGATGTGATCAGCGGTGTGTTGACATAAACAAATCCCTGATCCTGGAAGAACTGATGAACTGCCATGGCCAAAGCACTTCTCACGCGGAAAACAGCTGAGAAAGTATTCGTTCTTGGTCTCAGATGGCCGATCTCTCGCAGATATTCAAAAGAATGTCTTTTCTTCTGCAGCGGAAAGGATGGATCGCAGGCACCTTCCAGAACAATCTCTGTTGCCTGGATCTCAAACGGCTGCTTGTTATCAGGTGTCAAGGCAAATCTGCCAATCACACTGACCGCTGTGCCAGTGCCATACTTTGCGGCATCTTCATAGTTGGAAAGTGTATCTGCAGCATAGACGACCTGCGCATTCTGAAAATATGTACCATCATTCAAAGCAATAAAAGATACGTTCTTTCCAGCTCGGTTGCTCTTGATCCAGCCCTGCAGCTGAACATACTCCAGCTGATCTTTTTCTAATTCTGTTCCTTCGCTCGTAAGCTCATACAGCTCACGGATGCTCATTTCTGTTGGCATATCAAATCTCCTTCTATTCTCTTATGATCCTTCTTCAGTCCTTCATGGAATTGGTCTCAAAGACAAGTTCCTGAATAGAAGAAACAACATCGACAGATCTTACATAAACTCCCTGCGGAACACTGAAGTGCTCCAGAGAGAAGCTGACAAATCCCTTGATTCCTTCTTTGACCAGCATGTTGACTGTTTCCTGTACATTCTGATTGATGCATAAGATAGCGATACGGCAGCCCTTCGGCAGCTTCGCTGAAAGTTCACGAATATCATATACAGGTACAGTAGATTCCTTGCAGTTTTCCGGTATTAGATCAAACGCACAGACAATCTCACCGACAACATGATTCCAATGATTGTAGTTCAGCAAGGCTTTGCCTAAGTTTCCGGCACCGATCAAAATGATCTTTTCATCAAAATTGACGCCCAGCTGATCCGAAAAGATCTGGATCAAAGAATTGACATTATAGCCATATCCCTGTTTTCCCAGATTGCCAAGAAAGCTGAAGTCGCGCCTTATCGTCGTCGACTCAATGCCAACATAGTCAGCCAGCTGACGTGACATGATCCTGTCTACACCATCTGTCTTTAATTTGCGCAGGGCTTTCAGATATACCGGATATCTTTGCAGGGTAGCGCGAGGTACTTTTCTTTCATTCATTTCCATATTCATCACCGGTTCAATTTTATCACGATTTCAGACTTTGTGAAATTTTTTGTGAATTTTTTCTCGATGCCTGTGAATTATTCTTCACCTGGCATCATCAGTCCGGGATCTGCTGCCACATCAAAGGTGCCGAACAGACCGTGTTTATATGCAATGTATCCTGACGCACCGATCATTGCCGCATTATCCGTGCAGAACTTGATTGGCGGCTGCGATAGTTCAATCTTTGGGAACTGTTTCATCCCTTCTTCCAGCAGCACTCTTAAACGGCTGTTGGCAGCGACTCCTCCTGCCGTAACGACCATTGCAGGCTGAAGATCCTGTACTGCCTGCAGAGTTTTGCCGATCATCGATTTCAAAGCAGTCTCCTGGAAGGCATACGCGACATCTTCTTTAATAATCGGACGGCCAGCTTTTTCTTCTCTGGCAATCAGCTGTGAGACTGCTGTCTTCAGACCGGAAAAAGAGAAATCATATCGGCCATCCACTTTCGGTGTCGGCAGATGATAGTTCTCTTTGCCTGCCTTTGCCATCTTATCAATGACTGGGCCGCCTGGATAGCCTGTTCCAAGTACGCGAGATACTTTATCATATGCTTCGCCGATGGCGTCATCTCTAGTTGTTCCAAGTACCTTGAAATCCCAATCATTAGCCATCCATACAAGCTGTGAATGTCCGCCGGAAATAACTAATGCAAGCAGAGGAAATTTCAGATCATGGTCAATCGCAAATCGGTTGGCGTAGATATGTCCTGTCATATGATCGATTGGGACCAATGGCTTATGAAATTCCCAAGCCAAGGTCTTTGCTGCCTGAACCCCTACATGCAGTGAACCAATCAGTCCAGGTCCCTGCGTAAAGGCAACCGCATCGATATCATTCATCGTTAAGCCGCTTCTCTTTACTGCTTCCGTAACGACCGTTGAAATATTTTCTACATGGATCCTGCTTGCGACCTCTGGTACGACTCCGCCATACAGGGTATGTACATTGATCTGTGAAGACACAATAGAAGAAAGTATTTCCTTCCCATCCTTTACAACAGCACAAGCCGTTTCATCGCAGCTGGACTCAAGCGCCAGTATCATTGTCATATTCTAGACCTCCTAATGGTTTCACCATGAGATAGGCATCTTCACCATCTTCATAGTATTTTTTTCTTTTATTGACTGTGATGAATCCGTTTTTTTCATAAACTTGGATTGCCCGGTCGTTTGAGACCCGCACTTCCAAGGTCAGATTTTCACATTCATTCTTAATGCCCTGATTCACACAATATCTCAGCAGAGCATTCCCATAGCCTAAGCCCTGGTATTTCTTTGCGACACCGATGTTTGCAATCTGTGCCTGTTCATATGTGATCCACAGATCCGCAAAACCGGCAATGACGTCGTCTTCTTCATAGATATATACTGTCGAGAAGGGATTCTCATTTAATTCATAGAGGAATTCGCTCTGTGGCCATGGTGAGGAAAAGAGCTCCTGCTCGATCTTCATCAAGGCTGATATATCTGTTTTCTGTCCCGTCCGGATCATGCTTTTTTCACAAGATACGATTCACTTGGCTTTAGATATTCCGGCACTACAAGATGGACGTTTTCTGCCTTTTTCCATTCTTTCTGCAGAGCCAAAAAATTCTCAGCGATATCCGGCCATACATTTTCCCTGCCGACCAGTTCACCGTCGCCAATGACCTTTTCATTAGGATCAATGCTCAGTTCAGCAATTTCTACAGCTTCCAGCCTGCCGGTCGCTCTGCCATTTTCATACGTGCATGTATAAACACGTTTTCCTCTGGCATCCGTAATGACACGGCATTTTTCCATACCTGCATACAGCTGCAGTGTTCCAACAGTATATAAAGGAAGGTCTCTCATTGCGCAGAATACTTTAGCAATCGTCATGGCAATGCGCACACCGGTGTATGAACCAGGTCCTTCTGAAATAACGATCTGATCAATATTTTCCGGTTCAAGCTTCTGTTCATCCATCATTTTTATCAGTTTAGGGAAAATCTCCTCTGACTGCTTCTTCCAGCATGGTTCTTGTACTTTAGCCAACATGCGGTCATCCTGGATCAGTCCCAGCACAAGCCATGTATGACTTGTATCAATGCATAATGTGATCATTTTAAATCCTCCAATAGTTTCTCATACTGACTGCCAACTGCAGTAAAGACGAATTCTCGCGAGTTCTCTTCTAGCAGTTTAATTGATATCCTCATGTATTCTTCGGGAATCAGGTCAGGTACGAACTGAGACCACTCAATTACGGTCAAACCATCATCATAAAAATATTCTTCAAATCCAAGATCCTGATCTACACCTTCCAAACGATATGCATCAATATGATACAGCGGCAGTCTGCCATGATAGATCTTTTGAATCGTGAAGGTCGGACTCGTTACATTTTTATGAATATCCAATCCCTTCGCAATGCCTTGGGTCAATGTTGTCTTGCCAGCTCCAAGATCTCCATCTAATAAGAAGACCATGTTTGCCATTGCATTTCTGCCTAGGATCTCTCCCAGCTGATGTGTCTCTTCTAAGCTGTCTGTCTTTACTTTATATTCCTTCATATATTAGCCTCACGCTTAGTAATTATACTCTTCTTCCCTTCGGAAATCTCTGCAAATGCGCGGTAATTTGCTGATGAACGAAAAAAAAGAGAGAAACGGATCTCTCTCTTTGACCTGGCAGCGAGCTTGATTCACCCGAAGGCTATTTCAGCCGCGGGAGTGCTTGACTTCTGTGTTCGGGATGGGAACAGGTATGACCACTCCGCTATAACCACCAGATATGCAGTATTCTCAACTGCTTCAGTGAATTTAACATTCCCTGAAAACTGAATAACAATTTGACTTAACTCTTAGTCTTTCTTACTTCGTTGGACGTAGTTCTCTCGTGTGAATAAACCTTCGACCTATTAGTATCAGTCAACTCAATGCTTCACAGCACTTACATCTCTGACCT
>JAAYWN010000121.1 GCA_012516665.1 Erysipelotrichaceae bacterium | reverse complement strand
TTGCTACACAGGCAAAAGTTGATGCCCGGCTGAAGAGCGAAGGTATCTCACGCTATGATCTGGGAAGAGAAAAGTTCTTGGAGAGAGCCTGGGATTGGAAAGCGGAATATGCCGCGACCATCCGCCAGCAATGGGAAAAGCTCGGCAACTCATTGGACTACAGCCGTGAAAGATTTACGATGGATGAAGGCATGAATAAAGCAGTGCGCCATGTTTTTGTGACGCTTTATAATGAAGGACTGATCTATCGTGGATGGCGGATCATCAACTGGGATCCAGAAGCACGCACGGCGCTTTCAAATATTGAGGTTTATTATCAGGAAGATGCTGGAAAAATGTATTACATGAAGTACCATACAGTGGAAGAGAACGAACAGTTCGTGGTCGCTACGACCCGCCCGGAAACAATGTTCGGCGATGTATGTGTCGTGGTCAATCCCAAAGATAAACGTACAAATCATATGATTGGGAAGCATTGCATCAATCCGGCAAATGGCGAGGAACTGCCGATCATCGGCGATGAGTATATCGATATGGATTTTGGTACGGCAATCATGAAGTGTACACCAGCCCATGATCCTAACGATTTTGCGATTGCGGAAAGACATGGACTGAAAAAGCCAATCTGCATGAATCCGGATGGAACGATGAATGAGATCTGCGGAAAGTATCAGGGCATGGACCGCTATGCTGCTAGAGATGCGGTGATCGAACAGATCAAAAAGGATGGAAATTTGGATCATATTGAAGATATTACCCATCAGGTCGGTCATTCTGAAAGAACACATTGTGTCGTAGAACCGTATCTTTCACAGCAGTGGTTCGTAAAGATGAAGCCATTGGCAGACGATGTGCTGAAGAACCAAGAAGATCCAGAACAGAAGATCAACTTCTATCCGGAACGCTTTGAGAAGACCTTTGATCAATGGCTGGAGAATATTGAGGATTGGTGCATTTCTCGGCAGCTGTGGTGGGGACATCGGATCCCTGCTTGGTACAATAAAAAAACAGGCGAAACATATGTCGGCGAGACCGATCCGAAAGATCCAGAGAATTGGGATCAGGATGAAGATGTCCTGGATACATGGTTCTCCTCTGCTCTATGGCCATTTGCGACCTTAGGCTGGCCAGAGAATACGGCGGACTTCCAGCGATACTATCCGACTTCTACATTGGTCACCGGATATGACATTATCTTTTTCTGGGTCGCCCGCATGGCTTTCCAAGCCCGTCATTTCACGAACAGCAGACCATTCAAAGACTGTCTGATCCATGGCCTGATCCGGGATTCGCAGGGCCGCAAAATGTCAAAGTCATTAGGCAATGGCATCGATCCGATGCTGGTCATTGATCAGTACGGCGTTGATGCACTGCGCTTCTTCCTGACGACGAATTCTACACCGGGGCAGGATATGCGCTATATTCCGGAAAAGGTCGAATCGTCATGGAACTTTATCAATAAGCTTTGGAATGCTTCACGTTTTGTCATCATGAATCTGGAAGAGGGAATGAGCGAGAAAGATGTGGATCTGACAAATCTCTCTAAAGCAGATGCATGGATCATCAATAAGCTGAATGAGACCATTGATCATGTTACGCCGAATATGGAGAAGTATGAGTTTGCTTTAGTTGGCAATGAATTATATTCGTTTGTGTGGGATGATTTCTGCAGCTGGTATGTTGAAATGAGCAAATCGGAGCTGAATGGTGAAGATGCACAGGCCAGAAAGACAGCACAGTCTGTTCTCTATACCGTACTAAATGCTATCGTCAGACTGCTGCATCCATTCATGCCTTTTGCAACAGACGAGATCTATCTTGCTCTTCCGCATCGGTATGCATCCTCGTGCCAAGAGAGCTGGCCAGAGCATATACAGATTGAAACGAACTTGGATCAGGGCATGGACCGTCTGATCTCAGCCATCTCTAAGATCCGTGAAGTCAAGAATATAAATGATTTGAAACCGAATGCACCGCTGCATGTGATGCTTAAAGATCTGGATGGAAATGTGCTGCCGGTAGAAGATGATCTGGCGGCAATGATGCAGAAGATGGCCAAAGCAGAATGGCTGGATACCTTAGATGGCGATCTTACCGTTGAGACGATCCAGGATGGCTCCCTGTATATTCCAAGCAATGAATTAAGCGATCCGGAAGAAGAAAAGAAAAAGCTGCAGGCAGAGAAGGAAAGACTTGAAAAAGAACTTGCCCGTTCAAAGGGGATTCTATCAAATGAGAAATTCCTGGCAAAAGCACCGACCGAAAAGGTCGCTGCGGAAAAAGAAAAACAGGCGGCTTATGAAAAACAGTATCAGGTCATCATTGACCGTCTGTCGGTGCTGAGCAAATAAAAATATGATATAATCTTTGCAGATCAAATCTGTGAAGATTTTTCATATCTGAAAAGGAGAATGTTCATGAGCGAAGAAAAGAAAAACAATCATACATTGCTGAAAGTGCTGGGCGTAACAGCAGCAGCTGGGGCGGCGGCCTATGCTGGTTTTGGCTATGCTGTATTCAGAAATGCATTTGACCTGCAGCACAGTGACTTCTACACAAAAAAGAATACGTATAAGAGAATTGAAGGAGACAATGGTGAAAAGAATGAGTGGTTCGCACACAGTGTTAAAGATGATGACTTTCTCGATTCTTATGATGGACTGAAGCTGCATGCACTGCGTCTGGCCAACCATCCGGATGATCATAAGTGGATCATTCTTGCACATGGTATTGGAACATATTCCGGAAGCATGCTGAATTATCTTTATGAAGCAGATCATAATGGCTTCAATGTGCTGGCTGCTGATATGCGCGGCTGCGGCATGAGCGAAGGAAGATATACCGGACTTGGCTGGAATGAGCATTATGATGTTATCAGCTGGATCAATTATCTGGTCAATCTGGATCCGCATGCAGAGATTGCTTTGATCGGTGTCAACTTAGGTGCAGCCGCTATTATGAATGCGGTCGGCGACTATATTCCAAGCAATGTAAAATGTGCTGCGGAAGACGGCGGCTTCTCTGGTATCCGTGAGCTGCTGATCAGCGGCATCAAACGGTATTATAAAGTTGAAGGGAAACCATTCCTTCCAATGATCGATGTATATGTAAAGCAAGTGCTTCATTTTTCAATGAATGATGTCAGCATTGCGCATCAGCTTTCGCAGTCTGTTACACCGATGCTCTTCATGCATGGCAGCAAAGATGAGATCGTTCCGGCAAGCATGATGTTCGATAACTACTACGCATGCAACGCAGAGAAAGATCTCTATACGGGAGAAGACGCAGGCTTTGGTGAAAACATGCTGGAACCGGATTACTTCTCTTCTATCTTCAGCTTCATTGGCAAGTATATTCAATAGTATTCGCAGAGAAGCAGTGCACAGCTGCTTCTTTTTGTTATCTTCAGGATCGGAACGCAAACATGCATGCATATAAACTATGTATTTATAATGCTGATTTTGTGAAAATAATTGCAAAATAATATTGTTTAATGAAAGCGGTTGCCATATAATTTTTATATGCAAATAGGAGGCTATGATGGCTAAGAAGTATGTCTACAAATTTTCCGAAGGCAACGGAAAAATGCGTGAACTGCTAGGTGGTAAAGGAGCAAATCTAGCGGAGATGTCAAATCTGGGTATGCCTGTGCCAGATGGTTTTACAATCACAACTGAAGCATGTACTGCATATTATGCAGACGGTGAAACAATCAACAATACGATCATGAAGGAAATCAGAAGCTATGTCGTATGGCTGCAGAAAGAAACTGGAAAGAAGCTTGGCGATCTGAACAACCCACTGCTTGTTTCTGTTCGTTCTGGTGCAAGAGCTTCAATGCCTGGCATGATGGATACGATTCTGAACCTTGGCATGAATGATGAAGTTGTCAAAGTTGTTGAGAAAAAATCCGGCAGCAAACGGTTCGCATATGATTCCTATCGCCGCTTTGTTCAGATGTTCTCTGATGTTGTTATGGGACTCAGCAAAGCAAAGTTTGAAACGATCATCGATGATGTCAAAGCAAAGAGAGGCGTTAAGCTCGATATTGATCTGACAGCAGAAGATATGGAAGAACTGACGGTTCGTTTCAAGAAATTCTATAAAGACAATCTGCATGAGGACTTCCCGCAGGATCCGCAGATTCAGCTGGAAAGATCCATTGAGGCTGTCTTCCGTTCTTGGAACAATGAGAGAGCTATCTATTATAGAAAGATGAATGACATTCCAGGCAGCTGGGGAACTGCTGTCAGTGTTATGGAAATGGTCTTTGGCAACATGGGCAATGACTGCGGCACTGGTGTTGCCTTTACCCGCAATCCTGCAACTGGTGAGAAGAAACTGTTCGGTGAATTCTTGATGAATGCACAGGGCGAAGATGTTGTTGCCGGCATTCGCACACCGCAGCCGATCTCTGAACTTAAGAAGACGATTCCTGCTGCATTCAAGGAATTTGTTGCTATCTGCGATAAGCTGGAAAAGCATTATCATGATATGCAGGATATGGAATTTACGATTGAACATGGCAAACTGTTCATGCTGCAGACCCGCAATGCAAAGAGAACGGCTGCTGCTGCACTGAAGGTTGCTGTTGATATGGAGCATGAAGGTCTAGTAACAAGAGATCAGGCTCTGCTGATGGTAGAACCGAAGCAGCTTGATGATCTGCTGCATCCAATGTTTGATGCGAAAGATCTGAAGGCAGCCGAAGATCGCATTATTGCAAAAGGCTTGGCGGCTTCGCCAGGTGCTGGTTCCGGAGAAGTTGTATTCTCTGCTGAAGAAGCAAAGAAGAAGGCTGCTGCTGGCAAGAAGGTCGTTCTTGTCCGCTTGGAGACATCGCCGGAAGATATTGAAGGTATGCATGTGTCACAGGCAATTGTTACTGTTCGCGGCGGTATGACGTCGCACGCAGCTGTTGTTGCCCGCGGTATGGGTGCATGCTGTGTATCTGGCTGCGGTGAGATCTCAGTTGATGAAGCTAAGAAGCAGTTTACCGTTAAGGGTCAGACATTCAATGATGGTGACATCATCTCTGTCGATGGTTCGACAGGTATTGTATACAGGGGCGAGATCCATACTGTCCCGGCAACGATTTCCGGAAACTTCAAGAAGTTCATGGATTGGGCTGATGAACGCCGTACTCTGAAAATCCGCACAAACGCTGACACACCTGCAGATGCAGCACGTGCACTATCATTCGGTGCCGAAGGTGTCGGTCTTGTACGTACAGAGCACATGTTCTTCAACAGTGCTGAGAGAATCAAGGCAATTCGTATGCTTTGCGTATCTCAGACTCCTGAACAGCGCCAGAAGGCTCTGGATCTCTTGGAACCTTATCAGAAGGAAGACTTCGAAGGAATCTTCGAAGCACTGAAGGGACGCAGCGTTACAATCCGTCTGCTTGACCCACCTCTGCATGAGTTCCTGCCGAAGACAGATGCGGAAGCTGCTGATGTCGCTAAGACAATGGGCATCACAGTCGCTGATGTAGAAGCTGCAGCGGTTGCACTGAAAGAGTTCAACCCAATGATGGGACATCGTGGATGCCGTCTGGATGTTACTTATCCAGAGATCGGTGAGATGCAGACACGGGCTATCATTAATGCCGCTATTGACATCAACAAAAAGCACAGAAATTGGCATCTTGAACCTGAGATCATGATTCCTCTTGTCGGTGAGAAGAAGGAGCTTGATTACGTAGCAAACATTATCCGCACAACTGCAGATAAGGTCATTGCTGAAAAGAAAGCAAACCTGACGTATCACATCGGTACAATGATCGAGATTCCACGTGCGGCTGTAGTCGCAGGTGAATTGGCAGAGACAGCTGAATTCTTCAGCTTCGGAACCAATGATCTGACACAGATGACATTTGGCTTCTCAAGAGATGATGCTGGAAAATTCCTTGGCGATTATTATGATAAGCATATTTATGAAAACGATCCATTTGCACATGTAGATGTGAATGGCGTTGGCACACTTATCAAGATGGCTGCTTCACAGGGACGTGCAACTCGCAAAGACATTCATTTAGGTGTATGCGGTGAGCATGGCGGCGATCCGGCTTCCATTGAATTCTTCCAAAGAGTAGGTCTTGATTATGTTTCCTGCTCACCATTCCGTGTTCCTCTGGCTAGGCTGGCTGCTGCTCAGGCAGCAATCCACGCTGATGCAGAAAAGAAGGCGGCTAGTGGAGCTGCAAAGAAGACTGGAAAGAAAGCTTCTAAGAAGACAGTCGCTAAGAAAGCATCTGTTAAGAAGACAGTTGCTAAGAAAACACCTGCAAAGAAGACAGCTGTCAAAAAAACAGTAAAGAAGACAGCTAAAAAAGCTGCAGCAAAAACAGTTAAGAAGACAGTCAAGAAGCCAGTAAAGAAAGCCTCCGCATCTAAAAAGAAAACTAGAAAATAAATAAGAGGAAGGTAAAATATCATGGCAGTCAAGAAGACAGTTAAGAAGGCAGTTGCTAAGAAGGCTCCTGCAAAGAAGGCAGTTGCTAAGAAGGCTCCTGCAAAGAAGGCAGCTGCTAAGAAGGCTCCTGCAAAGAAGGCAGCTGTTAAGAAGTCAAAGTAATTGCTTCTATCATTTGAATATAAATAAGAGAGCTGTCCTCATTCGGACAGCTTTTTATAGGCTCTTCATCAATAAGTGTGGGTATATAAATCAGCGTATGTGCTGATGAAATAAGCGTTTAGACTATATAAAAAGACATAAATTCCTTATACTGAGTTTTGTGAACAACAGAAAAGGAAATTTATGTCCAACAAAACTTTACTGAAACATCTCCTCCACGTCAAGCATACTGTCATCGATTCTTCGAAAATTGATGAAGAAACTGATGCTGTAATCATCTGTGCCCATCCTACCAAAGCTCACAGTCATAACTGTCCGATCTG
>JAAYWN010000012.1 GCA_012516665.1 Erysipelotrichaceae bacterium | reverse complement strand
GCCAGCTTTTTTAGATTGGCTGCACCTTCTTCGATGAGCCTTTCACCTCCAAGCTTGATCTCTGCAAGACCGTAAGAGCCATTTCTAAGATGAATGACCGTATCGCATTCCAGTCCTGTCTGATCGCGAAAGTGCAGTACTTCCCCATTCAGATATTCTGTATATACGCGAAGATCACGGACATATAATGTCTTAAAAAGAAATCCAAAAGTATTCAGATCGCTTTTCAGATCCTGAGGGGAAATACCTAGTGCTGCCGTTCCAATCGACGGGTCAATATAATATCGTGCATCAGATATTCTGATGGCCGTCTTAGAAAGAAGATTCGGGTTCCATGCGGGCATATCCTCGACAACGAATATATTTTTTTAGGCATTCACATATGAAATGACAGTATCCACACTTAATGTTTCTGCGTCATTGCTGATCATATCGCTTCGTAGCAATGAATTAGAAACGGAAGTTCCCAGATTTCTTGCATATGATCGCATGAGAAGTTTTACTCTTTCTGGGTTTTTATTGATTCCATCTGCTCGATTGATATCTGAGCGAACAACAGCATCGTAATAATCAAATGCCTGTGCAAGAGCAGACTTTTCTTTCATCCCGACAGCATGCGGCCATCCGCCTCGGCAGATGGCAAATGCAAGACGGTCAATATCAAAGGGATTCTTTCCGCTTATTTTCTCTGGAGACAAAAATAAATCTTCGAGACTGACCTCACCTGTGGATTCCTTAGATTCGTATAATGACATAGGACGCATTTTCAGCCATGTAAATCGCCCTGTTCCTGAATGCGTAATTTCTTTTGAGTCAATGGGTACAGAGGATCCAGTTAAAATGAATTGGCCCTCTTTATTTCTCATGTCAACTTGATATCTGACAGAGTCCCAGATCTTTGGCGCAATCTGCCATTCATCGATCAGCAGCGGAGTATCTCCTTCCAGCAGCTTTTCTGGGTCAAGCTCAGACATCATGATATTTTCATCCCGCCTGCTTGGCTCATCCATTCGGAGAATACTGTGGGCAGCCTGCATCGCTGTCGTTGTTTTACCGCACCATTTTGGTCCTTCAATCACAACAGCTCCCTTTTCTTCCAGTTTATCGAGAAGAATCGTGTCGGCTATTCTGCTTTTATATTCCATTTCAGGACCCTCCATTTCTTCTTTATAATAGCGCTTTTATGAACTGCCGTCCATCATTTATCCTTCAAATGTATGAAAAAAATCCTTCAATTATAACGAAAAAAATCCTTCAAATGTATGAAAATAAATCCCTTGATTGTATATAAAACGTAATATTCATTTCGGAATATGGCGCTTCTGAACAATTTATTATGAGAAAGTAACGAATTCTTCTGCCGGTTTCTGGTACCGCGCAACTTTTGATGCATACAGGACAACGGTCTCGCCGCCATTCTCCATCGGGATGGCCTTTAATTTGCCTTGGACTTCCAGCCAATCGCCTTTTTTCATTTCCCAGATCTTGACGTTGGTCACCGTGATCCCGCAGAGAGAAGTGTCATTGGCACAGCATACCATGGCCTGGCGTCCCATAATGAACGTCTGTTTATATCCGGGAATATCATCTGCATAGTATCCGCGCAGAATGATCTCTTTGCCATCATATTTCTTTGGATCTTCAACGGCATCCATATACCAGAGACCGTAGTCATCATCCTTGATGTCGATGACATCTGCGCTGATGTCAAACGGCAGACCTCCGTCTTTCAGTTCTACCGGTTCGCCGAAGCTTCCTTCATAGTAGATCTGGGCCCGGCGGTTGATCGCTTTGATATTTCCCCGCAGCATGGAGCCGGAAGTATCCGCGGTGCAGCGGTTGCATATGACCGTATCGGAGTAGCGGATCTGTTCATACATCATCTGGCGCAGAGGGCCCATGAAGCTTGAGAAGGTCTCTGCATCTACCGGTGTCAGGATCTGCACCAGAGGCCAGAAATCAGGCATCTGATTCAGGATCAGATCAGGCAGAGCTACCGTTCCGTTCCATTCAATGAAGACCTGCGAAGGATGATAGATCGTATCCAGTTCATGCATTTTCTCGGCAGTCAAACTAGATACGTCATCAATATATTCGATGTTCGTATGATATTCTTCCAGCCATTTTTCATTATAGGAGACCTCACCCTGTTCAAGACAGATGATCAGTGTCCTGGAAACACCTTCCATGAACTGCGGATCATTCAATGTATCTTTGATCAGGGTTGTCTTTCCGGCATCCAGAAAGCCCGTAAATACATAGACAGGGGATGCCATTTACTTTACCTTGAAGAGCTGCTTGATCTGCTCAACGTCGACATGTTCACCAATGACTGTGATCAGACCTGTATAGGCAGGTGCACCTGGACGGATATCGGTATCGCCTGGGACATAGTCAAAGAACAGCCAAGAACCATCTGTACTAGGGACAATGCCCTTGGCCCGGACAATGTTCTCACCAAGTCCAGCCAAAGCAGCTTTGATCTCTGCTTCACTGTACTGATTGATCGTTTCAACACCAATAGAATCAAAGACATCATCGGCATCTACTTCGTCTTCATGATGGTGATGATGATGTTCATGTTCATCTTCACCGCCCAAATGAATGTGATTGCCTTCAGCTAAGCCAGCATTGACCTGTTCTTCGGCACCGCCATGTTCATGATGGTGTTCATGTTCATCGTGATCGTCATCATCGTCATCGTCGTCATCCATTTCCAATTCTCCTAAGCCTTCAGGAAAACCAGAAGAGGACCCTTCCATGGCCGCAAAGATCGAAGTGCCGTTCAGATCATCCCAAGGTGTGGTGATGACTCTTGCCTTGGCATTCAGTTCATGAATGATATCAAGATCCTCCTGGATCACAGCTTCATCGGCCATCTGTGTCTTGGACAGGATCACGCAGGTCGCAGTAGCGATCTGATCATCAAAGAATTCTTTGAAGTTCTTGTGATAGATCCTGCATCTTTTCGCATCCACAACAGCACTGTAGCTGTTCAGTTCCAATCCTTCGACCGACTTTACGATCTTCAAGATATCCGAGAGCTTGCCGACACCGGATGGCTCGATCACGATCCGGTCTGGATGATATTCCGTTACGACCTTCTTCAGCGCTGCCTGGAAGTCTCCCTTCAGTGTGCAGCAGATGCATCCGCCGTTGACTTCATTGATCACAATGCCTGCTTCTTTTAAGAAGCCTCCGTCAATGCCGATCTCACCGAATTCATTTTCTACCAGGACGACCTTCTGCCCAGCAAATACATCTTTGATCAGTTTCTGTATCAGAGTCGTCTTACCAGCTCCAAGAAAACCTGATATTACGTCTACTTTTGTCATATCTTTTCCTTCTTCCTTCGTGCCATACTATTATATCAAATGCGTCAAATCTGAGCATGAGAATGCATGATCTGCGGTAGAATATATTTATGAACGAAGAATATGTGAAAGCAAGAAAGCTTGGCGAGAAAGCAATCCGTCGGGCCCGGAATGAAGGCAGAGATCCATATCTGCCTGTCTTAGATGAGATCCTGCCGGAAGCGGACAGCCTGCTGAGGGAACATGTTGGGGTACAGGAGATTCCTCTGCGGATGATCGTTGGCACCAAGAATAAGAGCAGGGCCAATGCTTTTTCCTGCAGTTTTATGCCGATCATGGCAGAACATACGGAATTATCCGAAAAGTGGGCGCATCTGTATGATGCCCAGATCGAAGAAGGGATCCGGGATCCGATCCAGGTCTATGAATATATGCTGCACTTTTATGTGCAGGAAGGCAATAAGCGTGTCTCGGTATTGAAATATCTGGATGTTCCTTCTATTGAGGCAGATATCACCAGGATCCTGCCGAAGAGATCAGAGGATCCAGAGTATCTGATGTATCAGGAATTTTTGGAATTCTATGCCTGTGCACCTATCTATGACATTGTTTTTACCCAGCACGGATCCTATCATCGCTTTGCCTCCATGGTCAATCATGATCTGACAAAGAAATGGGATCTGGATTTCATCAATATCATCCGCGGATCTTTTTTCCGCTTTTACAGTGTCTTTGAAAAGAAGGGCGGCGATAAGCTCCCCATTACGGCTGGCGATGCATTCCTGCTGTATCTGCAGGTCTATCGTTTTGATTCCCTGCTGGACCGCAGCCGCGATGATATCGAAGAACGCTTGGATGCTGTATGGAAAGAAGTGCTGCTGGAGACCAAAGCCGTGAAAGTATCCTTGATCAAAGAACCAATGAAGGAAGATAAAAAGAACTTCTTCTCTTTAGGTTCTCTGTACAATGAGAATCATCCGCTGCAGGTGCTGTTCATTTATGGACGGGATCCGGAAACGGATTCTTGGGAACAGGCGCATGAGCGCGGACGGCTGGACATTGAAAAGAAATATGCCGGCATTGTCCATACCGAAAAAAAGATCGCGGCTGCGGGCAGTGACAATCCCATGCGCATTGGGGATGAAGTAAAGAATTATGATGCCGTCTTCACGACCCGGCGTGAATTGATGACAGATACGCTGCGGGCTGCTTTGAAATATCCGCAGGTGCGTTTCTTCAACTGCAGTATTTATCTGAATCATCAATCGGTCATCGGCTACTTCGGACGGATGTATGAAGTGATGTTCCTGTTAGGCCGGATCGCTGCGAAGCTTTCCGACAATCATAAGATCGGATATGTGGCCAATGCGCCTGTCTATGGCAGACTTTCAGAGATCAATGCTTTTGCGATCGGCGCTTCTTTGGTCGATCCGCAGGCGCAGATCTATTTGGCGTGGTCAGGAAAAAAAGATGGGCATTGGAGCCAGTACTTTGCCGAAGAAAATGTGCATATCTATGCCGGCCCGCATTGGCAGGATGAAAAAGATGCACGGCCGGTGCATGGCATTCATCAGATCACGGAACAGGGAGAAACTGTCTTGGCTGCACCATTGTGGCATTGGGACTGCTACTATGAAAAGATCATACAGATGATCCTTGAACGGCAATGGGATCAGGCTCGCTATGCTTCCAATGGCAAGGCACTGAACTGCTGGTGGGGCATGGATGCTGGGGTGATCGATTTGACAATGGATCCTTCCCTGAATTGGATGATCAGAAAAGATGCAGATATTTATAAGCGTTTATTGATCCAGAATGCATGGAATCCTTTTGAAGGAGAACTGCACAGTCAGACGGAAAAGATCCAGGATGCCGGAACGGAGCGCCTTGCCAGCAAAGATATCATTGCGATGGATTGGCTGAATCACAATGTGATCGGATCAATCCCATTCGCTGGAGAATTGAAAGATGATATGAAGCGCATGACTATCATGAGCGGTATCAAAGGGACACAGGAACGATGAAAATTCTATGTCTATCCGATCAGGAAGATCTTGGTCTATGGGATTATTACACACCGGAAAAACTGAAGGGGATCGATCTGATCCTTTCCTGCGGTGATCTGGATCCGACGTATTTGGAATTCTTAACAACGATGAGCAATCTTCCGCTGCTGTATGTGCGCGGCAATCATGATACAAAATATGACCAGAAACCGCCGCTGGGCTGCATTGATATTGATGATCAGGTCTATAACTTCAAAGGGCTGCGCATCCTTGGCTTAGGCGGTTCTATGCGCTACGGCAATCGTGCCGATATGTACAGTGAAGCGGAGATGGCAAAACGGATCCGTCGGCTGAAAGGCACGTTCTCTTTTACCAATGGCTTTGATATTCTGCTGAGCCATGCACCGGCAGAGAATTATGGCGATCAGGAAGATCTGCCTCACCATGGCTTTGCCTGCTTCAATGCACTGCTGAATGCCTATCAGCCGAAATATATGCTGTATGGCCATGTCCATCAGAACTACGGCGATTTCCAGCGTGTACGGAATCATCCGTGCGGTGCGCAGGTGATCAACTGCTGCGGAAAATATGTACTGGATGTACCGGATACGGCCTATCCTGAAAGAGGCAATACGGGCTCTTTCTTCTATGACTGGGCGATCCGTCATCAGAAATAAATGATCTAGGAGAATGCAGGACAGTATGCATGCATTCTTTTTTATACTGCCGTGTTCTGAGCTGGAATGATCAGGTACACCATTCTATTCTTTCTTTCTTGTCTTCACAGCTCCGATGATCCCGCCCATCAGAAGAATAGGCGCACTTCTGGAAAACAGCCATTCAAAGGCATGCAGCAGTGTTCCGGCAGCGGTCATTTCCGGATCAGCAAAATTCCAGCTCAGATAAGGACTACCAAGAGCGATCAGGATCGCTGCAATGATGATGATCACAGCACACAGTGAGAGGAAGGCCCAATGAAAGGCATTTTGTCTTTCTGCTTTTCTCTGTGAAAGCTGCAGATTGATGACTTCCAGTTTTTCGGAAATTGCTTTCAGGTCATCTGTATGCGATGCAGCTATTGGTTCTCCTAACAGTGTACTTACAGGAATCTCAAAGACCTCAGCTAAGGAAATCAGCATTTGTGCATCGGGAACGGATAATCCCTGTTCCCATTTTGATATGGTCTGGCGCACGACATGAAGCTTGACGGCAAGTTCTTCCTGCGACAGTCCCTTTGATCTTCTGACGGATCTGATATTTTCGCTCAGCATGGCATATATCTCCTCTGTCTGTGCTCCCATGATAGATGACAGCTGTGCATTGCTGCAAGCAACGCAAATTAACATACGGCAGATCAGGGACAATCGATAATCTTATCTGACAGGCTGAAAAATGAGCTTTCCCTTTTGATCGAAGAAAGCGAAGGGTATAATGTACCTATATTTGAAGCGAGGAAAATTTATGAGCGCTTGGGTGATCTATCTGCTCTATGTTCTGCTGAATGCATATGCAATCTGGCAGACAGTTGTTTTAATGAAACGAATCATTGCCAAGAAATGGCCGGCGGTACTGTCTGCTGTCTTTTTGGCACTGATGGGGATCATTCCGGTCATAGCGATCAATTGGTCGCAGGCTGGTGCTTTCCGGAATCAGCTGCAGGGATTCGCTAATATCTGGCTGGCTTTATTCTGATCTATATGGCAGCGCTTCTGATCTTTCAGATCTGTCGTCTATGCAGCCGGAAGAAAGAGCTGAGTGCAAAGCATGCGCTGATCTCATTGATCGTCTGCCTTGTCATTTCCATTGGCATGAATGTCTATGGGACATATACAGCGCATACGATCTATACTTCGAACTACACCGTCTCATTGGATGAGAGCGCATTCAGCGAACATGGGAAGATGAAGATCGTACTGATTGCCGACCTGCATTTAGGTGTCAACAGTTCTATCTCACAATTGGAAGATATGGTACAGAAGATCAATGAACAGGATGCGGATCTTGTGCTGATCGGCGGGGGATATCTTCAACAGTACGTATGACGGATTGACGGATCCTGATCGGCAGGCACAGATCCTTTCTGGGATCCAGACAAAATACGGTGTCTATGGTGTATGGGGCAATCATGATGTCGTTGAACCGCTGCTGTGCGGTTTTGCTTTGACACCTCCTTCCCAGGCTTTCCGTTCGGAAGATATGGCCCAGTTCATGAAGGATGCGAATATCACCATGCTGGAAGATGAGACGGCCACCGTCAATGGCATCCAGATCGTTGGACGCAAAGACCGTGAGAAGGCTGGCGATGGTACGGAAGACAGAGAGTCAACGAAGGATGTTATGAGCCAAGTCAGTCCGGATAGACCGGTCGTAGTTCTTCAGCATGAGCCGAAGGACTTTGAAGAAATGGCAGAATACGGTGCAGATCTTGCCTTGTGCGGACATACGCATGATGGCCAGATCTTTCCAGGCAATCTCCTGGTCTCGCTCATGTATGAAAATTCCTGCGGTGAAAAAATGATCCAAGGCATGGATACCATTGTTACTTCGGGCGTTGGCTATTATGGACCGCCTCTGCGGATCGGTACAAAGAGCGAGATCACTGTGATCAATCTGAACTATTGACGAAGGGGAAAAATAATAATGAGGACACGGAAAGATTGGAAAAAGGCGGCGCATCAGACAGTTAAGAAACATTACTTTCTGCTGATCATGCTATGTTTGGCAGCATCTTTATTGGGCAGTGAATTTTCCAGTTCCAATCCTATTCAGAATCTGGATCAGCCGACATCAGAAACAAGCAGTGTCCTGCAGGAAAGCAGCACCAGTGCTTCGGATGTCCTGACAGATATTCTTGAAAATCGGGTAGAACAGGGAGATGAGACGGCGCAGACGGTCATTGACAGTCTGCAGAAAAATACAAAAGATACAGATTCCCTGGGACATACAGAAGGTATTCTGGCCAAGGTCGTCAATACGGTATCTTCCGGCAAGGTCTATGTCATGCTGATCAAGGCGCTCCAGTCGATCACCAAGTCCAGCAGTATTGCAACCGTACTGTTCATTTTGATTTACCTAGCTGTTACTTTAGCCTTCAGTATCTTTGTCGTCGGGATCTTCCGGGCTGTTCTGCGCAGACTTTTTTTGGAAGCACGTTCCTATCAGAAAGTCCCGCTTTCACATATCGGCTACTTTCGTTCGGTGGGCAGATGGGCCAGGGCAGCGCTGGGCATCATGCTGGAGAACATCTATCTGTTCTTCTGGACATTGACGATCATCGGCGGCGTGATCAAGCATTATTCTTATATTATGACTGACTATATTTTGGCCGAGGATCCTGATATCAAGCCAAATGAAGCTATCACCCTGTCAAGAAAAATGATGAATGGACATAAATGGGAATGCTTTAAGCTCGATGTCAGCTTTATCGGCTGGTATCTGGTATCGATCTTTACCTTCGGCATATCGGATATTTTCTATTTCAATGCCTATGAGACAGCGGTATATACCGAATATTATGCGGACCTGAGAATGAAGGCAAAAGATGCTTCCATTGCTTCTGCTGAACAACTGAACGATGCATATCTCTATGGCACGGCAGAGAAAGATCTTCTGGCCCAGACCTATGCGGATACGGTCGAAAAGGCTGCGTATATTCAGCAGAATACTGTTCCGCTGACCAAAGCACAGCAGTTCATGAGCAATACCTTCGGTATCTGGCTCGGTTCGGTGCAGGAAAAGAATGCCTACCAGAAGATCGAGAATATGCGATACCAGAATCAGAATGATCTGGATGCCGAAGAAGGAAACTGCTATCCGATGCGGCTGAATCCTCTGTGGAAGCAGAAGAAAAAAGCTGTGCTGAATTTTCAGTTTCTCAGAAGCTATACGATATGGTCATTGATCATGATGTTCTTTATCATTTCCTTTGTGGGATGGATCTGGGAAGTGAGCTTGTATTTAGTCAATACGGGTGGCTTTGTCAATCGCGGCTATCTCTTTGGACCATGGATCCCGATCTATGGCACCGGTGCGATGATGATCATGATCCTGCTGAGCTCAATGCGCAAGAACCCGATGCTGGAAGCAATCGGTGCAGTGATCGTCAGCGGCATCATTGAATTTGCGACTTCATGGGCAATGGAGATGATGTACGGTATGCGCTGGTGGGACTATACAGGATACTTCCTGAATCTTGATGGACGTATCTGTGCTGAGGGGCTCTTCGTCTTTGCGGTCGGCGGTATGATCTTTATTTATTTCCTTGGACCGACCATTGATACTATTCTATCTAAGATCCCGCAGAAGGTGATCATTCCGCTTGCACTCATCCTATGCACGCTGTTTGCCGGTGATATGGTATATTCACATTTCCATCCGAATACAGGGGAGGGCGTTACTGGATATCAGCCATCGGTGAGTGAAATTGCATCATTTGAAACAGAGCATTTGCTGTAAGATACAGCCTCCGTATGGGATTCTTGCCCAAACGGAGGTTTTCTTCTGCTTCAGTCTATTATCTTTTCTGAAAAAAGGATTATGATTTCTGTAGGAGAATGCAGTATGGAAAAATTGATCATTGAGAAAGGACCGCTTCTGAAAGAAGACGGAAGTCTCTGCGAGGCGGGGTACGCCAAGAGCCTGATCAAGACGTACGAAAGAACGGCCGTAAAAGCCAATGCACTGCGCATCAAAGAATGGGATTACTATCTGATCTATGATCAGGAATATGCGCTTTGCATGACGATTGCGGACAACAGCTACATGGGACTGAGCTCTGTTTCATGGATTGATTTTACGCAGAAAGCAGAGACAACACAGTCCATAATGACACTGCTGCCAAAAGGAAAGACTCATCTGCCGGAAACATCGGTGCAGGGCGACGTGCAGTTCCATAACAAAAAGATCGACATTCAATTTTTGAACGATGGGCACCGAAGAAGACTTTCCTGTACCTATCCGCGATTTAAGAATGGGGAAGAACTGCATGCAGAGATTGAACTGACGGATGTGCCGCAGGATTCTTTGGTCATCATGACACCATACAGCGATGACCCCAAAGCGTTCTACTATAATCAGAAGATCAACTGTCTGAAAGCTTCCGGCTATGTCAGTGTCGGTACGCATATGCACAGTTTCCGCACTGGATCGTTTGGTTCTTTGGATTGGGGCAGAGGCGTATGGACCTACGAGAATACCTGGTATTGGGCTTCAGCCTCGGGAATATGGAACGGACATCGCTTTGGCTTCAATCTTGGCTATGGCTTCGGTGATACTACAGCGGCCAGTGAAAATATGCTTTTCTATGACGGCATTGGGCATAAGCTTGACCGTGTGCAGTTCCAGATCCCGAAAAATGCGGCTGGCAGAGAAGATTGGCTGCATGCATGGAAGTTCACTTCCAATGACCGGCGTTTTGAAATGATCTTTGAACCGATCCTTGATCGCCGTTCCTGTACAGATGCATTGATCCTGAAATCAGATCAGAACCAGGTCTTCGGTACCTTTACAGGTGAAGCTGTGCTGGATGACGGCCAGACGATCCATTTAGATCATTTCCTGGGCTTTGCAGAAAAGGTACTGAATCGATGGTGAGAAGGATTGTGCATGATGGTATTTTTTGATAGCATATATTTGTCAAAGAATCATCTGCACGCATGAAAATACCATGGGACTGGTTATGAGAAAGAAGAATGGCCGATACAGAAAAATGATTATGATCATGATGGTGCTCGCCATGATCTTTTCACCATTCCCTATACATGGAGAAGACAGCAGTTCGATCATTACCGTAGGCATGCTGGAAATGGAAGGCTATGCTTCACAGAAAGAAGATGGGACCTATACGGGCTCTGATGTGGAGTTTGCTTATAAGATCGCCCAGTACGCAAATCTGAATATCAAGGTCATTTTATATAAAAATGGCAAAGAAGCCATCGATGATCTTGAAAACGGTCAGCTTGATATGCTGTGCAATATGTTTAAAACAGAAGAACGTTCTGAAAAATATCTTTTTTCGGAGAAGGAGATCGGCAATATTCCGCTGTGTGTCTTTGCCGCAAAAGATGATGCTCGCTACTCTTATAACAGCGATCAGCAGATCAATATCATGACAATTGGAGCAGCTGAAGAAGATGCCGCCAAAGATATTTTCCTGACGTGGTGCCATGCGCATGATATTGATCCGCATCTAAAAGAATATGCTTCGATCGATGAGATCAAAAAAGCAATTGATGCTCACGAGATTGACGGCGGGGTCTACAGTGCACCTTCTGTTGAAGGATACCGCACGATCAGGACCTTTTCACCGCAGCCATATTACTTTGCCTTTGCTAAGGACAGAACAGCTCTGAAATATAAGATCGACGATGCCATGAATGCCATCCTGACCCAGGATCCGCTCTATCGCAATAAGCTGATCAGCCGCTATGCAAGTCATACGGTGCAGGATATGGAAGCTTTGACCGATGAAGAAAAAAAATATATTCTCTTCCATCCGGACGTAAAGATCGCGGTGCTGACCAATGATCAGCCATATTATGCGAAAGATTCATCCGGCGGGGATACAGGTGTGATCCCGGATCTGTACAGCAAAGTCGCACTGCTGACGGGCCTGCAGTTCTCTTACCAAGAGTATGAAAACGAAGAGGATGCGGTCTTGGCTGTTAAGAACGGTGAAGCGGATGTGCTTGGTCTTTACAGCGATGGTCAGATCATTGCGTACAACTCTGATCTGCGGGTGACATCTCCATATGCGGATGCAGATGCTGTATTGATCACGCATAACGGTGTTTCCGTAAAAGATATCAATACGATCGCTGTAAAGAAACGTACCCAGAGCACTTTGAAAACGGTCCTTAGCAGCAGCGTTGATGCAGACTTGGCTGCGTATAATACCGGTGCAGAATGCTTTGCGGCCCTGCAGAAGAACGAGGTGGATGCGATGGTCTGCGGGCAGCCAAGTGCGAGCTGGCTGATCAACCAGAACAATGCATCAACTTACAGCGTAACAACGATAGCCTCCGGTGCCATTGAGATCTCAGGTGCGCTGGCCTATGAAAGCACGATGCTGTGCACGATCCTTTCCAAAGCATTGACTTCTATTTCCTATCAGTTCAATGAACTGGTCAATACCAACACGCTGCCATCCAATGATCTGAAAGCAGCTATCACCCGCATGTCGCCTGCGGTCCTTTTTGGCATCTCCTGCGGTCTGATCGCTTTGGCGATTGCCTTGATCTCCATGATCATTATGCTGGTAAAGCATCAGAAAGAAAAAAATGCCCTGATGCAGATCAAAGCAGAGAATGACCGCCGTGAGATAGAACTTTCGGCAGCTGAAAAACAGACGATGGAAAAGAACCATTTCTTTTCCAATATCAGTCATGATATGCGTACACCATTGAATGCTATCATTGGCTTCTCGGATCTGGCTTATGAAGAAACTGCTTCGGTGAAGACCAAAGAATACTTGGAGAAAATAAAAAAATCCGGCAGACTTCTGAATGACATGATCAATGACACGCTGACTATTTCTAAGATCAACAGCGGCAAGATGACAGTCCATCCGAAGGCGGCCAATACCGATGAGATCTTTGATGCAATATGTTCGCCGATCCAGGATATGGCAGTAAAGAAAGGCATTGCTTTCACCGTCGATCGTACAGAATGCCCAAGCAGAACGCTGATGGTAGATACGCTGCATCTGGAAAAGATCCTGCTGAATCTGCTGACCAATGCGGTCAAATATACACCTGCAGGGGGAAAAGTCCTGCTGAAGGTAAAGGTCGTACCGGAAGAAGGAAAGTCGGCAGAAACAATCATCCAGGTCATTGATAACGGCATTGGTATTTCAAAAGAATTTCTGCCGCATATCTATGATCCGTTCCTGCAGGAAGACAATACCGGCGGGGAATCCTCCGGCACAGGTCTTGGCTTATCCATTGTGAAGAATCTGGTGGATATTATGCATGGTTCTATCGAAGTGGAAAGCACAAAGAACCAAGGAACGTGCTTCACCTTGCATTTCCATTTCACGTGTGCACCGGAACAGATCTCTTTGAAAACAGACAGTCATCCAGAGACGGCACTTGCGGGAAAGAGGATCCTGATCTGCGAAGACAATTCGCTCAATCGTGAAATTGCCAAAGAGATCCTGCAGAGGAAAGGCATGACCGTCGATGCTGCTGTCAATGGCGAAGATGGACTGCAGAAATACAAAGCATCGGAAGAATATTACTATGATGCGATCCTGATGGATATTCGGATGCCGGTCATGAATGGCTTGGATGCCTCCCGTGCGATCCGCCGCAGCGGCCGCAGGGATGCGGATACGATCCCAATCATTGCCATGACTGCCAATGCCTTTGAAGATGATATCAAGCAGTGCTTGGATGCGGGAATGAATGCCCATGTGGCTAAACCGATCGAACCAGAAACAATGTTCCGTACCATAGCGGCAAATATTCGGACATCAAAGAAATAAAAAAAGTTCGCAGATTATGCGAGCTTTTTAGGTGCACCAGACAAGACTTGAACTTGCACGGGTCGCCCCATACGCCCCTCAAGCGTACGTGTCTGCCATTCCACCACTGGTGCATGCCTGAGTATTATATATCGGCATTGGAAATAAAGTCAACGTGTCTGGAACGGTTTTTTGTTGTAATTTAGGGGCTTTGACCTTATAATAAGCAGGTTTCCAAATGTTTATATTAAATAAAGTAAAGGAGTGTGAACTATGGACTATCAGAAGATTATAAATATCGCTGTCATTGCGCACGTTGATGCCGGCAAATCCACTCTGGTCAATGCATTCCTCAAGCAGTCGCATGTCTTCAAGGACAATGAGAAGGTTGTTGACTGCATCATGGATTCCAATGACTTGGAACGTGAAAGAGGAATAACGATTTATTCTAAGAACTGTTCAGTGCAGTACAAGGACTATAAGATCAATATTATAGATACCCCAGGGCATGCAGATTTCTCATCTGAGGTTGAACGTATTATCAAAACAGTCGATACTGTCATTTTGCTTGTTGATTCTGCAGAAGGACCGATGCCGCAGACGAGATTTGTCCTTTCAAAGTCTTTGGAGTGCGGTCTGAGACCGATCTTGCTGATCAATAAAATGGATAAGCAGGATCAGAGAGCTACGGAAGTCATTGATGAAGTGTATGATCTGATGCTGGAATTGAATGCAACAGATGATCAGCTGGATTTCCCAATTCTGTATGGTGTTGCCAGAGAAGGCATTGTCCGCTATGAATGGACAGATAAGAACAATGACATTGTGCCGCTGTTTGAAACGATCATTCATCATACGCAGACGTATCCGAACTTAATGGATGAACCTGTGCAGATGCAGATCTCTGCTTTGGCTTATGATGATTATATTGGACGCTTGGGCATCGGACGTGTTTATAAAGGAACGCTGAAAGAAGCAACTGAATATGAAGTGTGCAATGCCAATGGCAATGCGCATAAGGGAAAGACAAATCAGGTCTTCCTGTATAAAGGACTGTCACGGATCCCTGCTTCTGAGATCCAGTGCGGCGAGATATGCATGATCTCCGGCATTCCGGATATTGATATCGGCGATACGCTCTGCCCAGTCGGAGCACCGGATCCAATGCCTGCGATCAAGATCGAGGAACCGACGCTGTCCATGAATTTCATGGTCAACGATTCACCATTTGCCGGCCAGGTCGGCAAATATGTGACTTCTCGGAATATCCGTGAAAGATTGGATAAGGAACTTGAAGTCAATGTGGGTCTGAAAGTTGAAAATACAGATTCTACGGATACCTTCAAAGTATCCGGCAGAGGTGAGCTTCATCTGACGATCCTGCTGGAACAGATGAGAAGAGAAGGCTTTGAAATAGCCGTCTCCAGACCTCAGGTCATCTTAAAGAAGATCAATGGGGTGACATGTGAACCAGTTGAAGAAGTCGTTATCGATGTGCCGAACGAATATTCAGGATCTGTCATCAGTACGCTGAATGTCCGCAAGGGCCTGCTGAACAATATGGAAGACCAGGGAACTTATACAAGGATCACTTATGCGGTCCCTACCCGCGGTCTGATCGGCTTCCGTTCTGATTTCATTAACATGACACATGGCGAAGGCACATTGGTGCAGCGCTTAGCAGACTATGAGCCATGGAAGGGCGAGATCCCGCAGCGTGAGAACGGTGCTTTGATCTCAACGGAAACAGGCGGTGCTATGACATATGCTCTGTGGAATATCCAGAACAGAGGACAGCTGTTCATTGATGCACAGACACCTGTTTATGAAGGAATGATCGTCGGTGTCTCTTCTAAGAATATGGATATGGGCGTCAACCCGATCAAGAACAAGAAGATGACAGCCGTTCGTTCTACCGGAAATGATGAGGCTATGAAACTTGTTCCGCCGAAGGTACTGACATTGGAACAGGCGATTGAGTTTATCAATGATGATGAACTTGTTGAGATCACACCGACGGATATCCGTATCCGCAAAAAGTATCTGACTGCAGTTGAACGCAGAAGACACGCAAGAGAGCTTGGCAAGATTGAAGACGAATCTGATGATTAAGCAAGAGGCACTGGAAAAAACCAGTGTCTTTTTTTAAAATGAAGGGATGCAGACGATTGAAGAAGCATTGATCAAACTGAAGAGATCGAAATTCCGTTCTTCCTTTCACCTGAAGGAAAAGGATCGGAAGTATATTGCAGAAAAAGGTATGGATGTCATTGAGGATCATGCCCGTGATTTTGTGCGGGAACGGCTGGCGCCGGCAGAGATTGTCAATGATGGGAAACAGACACCGATGAGGGGCCATCCGGTATTTATTGCTCAGCATGCGACGGCGTGCTGCTGCCGCGGGTGTCTGAACAAGTGGTATCATGTGCCGCAGAATATAGAACTGAATGCCAGACAGCAGGAACAGATCGTTCATCTTTTGATGTCTTGGATCAAAGAAGAGATGAAGGATGATGTTTCAGACATCTCAAAAGAATAGTATAATAGCACCCATATGAGCGATGAAGTGAAGGGTGCTTTTCTTTCAATCTTCGGCGGGGTCTGCTGGGGATTGAGCGGATCAGTCGGACAGTATTTATTTACCCAGCAGGGCATGGACAGCAGATGGCTTGTGCCGATCCGTTTGGGATGTGCTGGGATCCTTCTGTTTGTTTACTGTATATTCCGATATGGAAAAAAGATCTGGGGACCATGGAAGACGAAGCGCAACATTCTGGATATGATCGTTTATGGCTTGTGCGGTATCAGCTTCTGTCAGTATCTTTACTTTCTGACCATTCAGTTAAGTTCTGCCGGCGCAGCAACGATCCTGCAGGATCTTTCACCGATCTTTATTCTGGCTGTGACATGCATACTTTCTTCCCGATGGCCAAGATGGAGCGAAGCAGGTGCAATCGCTTTGGCAATGCTCGGTGTCTTTCTGATTACAACGCATGGCTGTTTTTCCAGCAATGCGATTGCGCCGGAAGCACTGCTCAGCGGGATCGGCTGTGCATTCTGCGTCATGATCTACAATGTGGAACCGGCCAGGCTGCTGAAGCAGTTCCCGATTGCCATTCTGCAGGGATGGGCCTTTTTAATGGGAGGTGTCTTCTTTGCCTTGGTGTTTCATATTTGGACCATGTCATATACGCCTACGCTGCTTGGTTTAGCCGGCATTGCCTTTGTTGTCGTGGTCGGCAACATTCTGGCCTTTCTCTGCTATATGAAGGGCGTAGCTCTGATTGGGCCTTCCAAAGCGATCCTCTATGGCTTCTCAGAGCCGATTACAGCCGCTCTGACAACGTTCCTCTTTATGAACAGCCCATTTACCCTTTATGATGCTGCCGGCTTTTTCTGCGTCTTTCTGATGCTTGCGCTGATCTCAAAAAGAGACCGTGAAGAAAAACAGGCACAATGATAGAATAAATGCAGATAAATGAAACAAAGGAGAAAAATATGGCAAAAGATCTGGTGATCTATTATTCGCGCCGCGGAGAGAATTATGTCAATGGAAACATTGAAGTCCTGAAAAAGGGGAATACAGAAATTGCGGTACAGTATATTGTCAAAGCACTGCAGGCAGATGTCTTTGAGATCAAGCCTTTGCATGACTATTCTGAGAATTATACAGAATGTGTCAATGAAGAAAAAAAAGAAGCAAAAGAAAAAGCCAGGCCTGCATTGAAAGAATATCTGACCAGTATTGATGGATATGAAAACATTGTTGTTGCCGGACCATGCTGGTGCGGTACGTATCCGATGCCTGTCTTCAGTCAGCTTGAACGCTTGGATTTTACAGGAAAAAACGTATTTCCTGTTATGAGCAATGAAGGATCTGGATTGGGCCATTGCGTCAGTGATCTGGCGCAGATCTGCCAAGGCGCAAAGATCGGCAGCGGACTTTCCATTCACGGAAAGGATGCTGTATCTTCCGAAGCAGCGATCCAAAAATGGGCAGAAGAAAATATCACGGACTAAAAAATGACTGCCGTACAGAGTCATTTTTTTGATGGTATGGATTGTTCTTTCTTTGTCAGTTTATCTTTCAGCTCTTCAAGCGAATCATCTTTCTCTTCACGGATATCCTGTACAAAGGCATCGTCTTCTGCTTCTCTTTTTCGCTGAAGCTCTTTTTCTTTCTGGGCGAACTGTTCTTCTTCCATTTGGGAGTGAAGAGAAGCAATCTGTTCTTCCACTTCCTGTTCTTTCAGAACTGTATTCTGACGATGCAGGGCAAGAATGTAGTCCACGCTGAGAAAAGCATCGACAGTTAAAAATATCAGCATGAAGATGGCAATGCCGGTATCGCCCTCAGTCATAAGTATGACAGCGACCAGCATCAGGAAAGCATCGCCGGCGATCATGATGCCGGATAAGATCTGTTTTAAGGTATTGTTCATTTTCTCCTTTTTAGTCCATGGCATCCATGTGGACGCTGCGGACGTGATTCAGTTCTTTTAGCTCTTTGGTGATCTCATCTACAGGTACGGTGACTTTGGAAATATCCAAAGAGATCAGCACATTTGCTTTATGGCCGATCGGCAGAGCCTGCGAGATGGTCAGCACAGAGGTGTGCAGTTCATTCAGCCTGGTCAGTACGGAATTCAGTACGCCTGCTTCATCTTTCAGGATCATGGAGAGCACAACATGCCGCCCGACGGTCGGTGAATCGGCAGAAAATACATAATCCTTGTACTTGTAGTAAGTATTCCTGGAAATGCCGGCCTTGGCAACTGCATCAGTAATTGTATCTGCTTCATGCGAAGCTAAGAGATCTCTTGCCAGAATGACTTTGTCGAGATAATCCGGCAGGATCTTTTTGTTTACAAATAAATAATCAGATGTCATTCACGGTCACCTTCGATCTCTGTGCCGATGGCTGGACGAAGCTCTTTGATCTGCCAATGATGATCTTTGATCTGTGCAATCCGGCAGCGCACTGTTTCCGAGAGAGGGATCTTCGAAATCAAGAGACAGGTCGATCCGGAACCGCTGATCAGCAGGATGCCATGGCTCTCTCTTTCCGTCAGTTCCTTGATCGTATCAAAGCCAGGAATCAGCTGGCGGCGGTATGGTTCATGCAGAGCATCTCTGGCACCGATCTGTAAGAGCGAGAAAGAACCGGTCCGCAGGCCTTCGCACATATAGAGAAGGCGTCCGCCATTGGCAGCAGCCACTTCTCTTGGATAGCTTTCCGGCAGGATCGCTCTGGCTTCCTCTGTAGAAACTTCAAAGTCAGGGATCAGAACTGTGAAATACAGATCTTCCTGCAGACTGAGATGATGGCTGACATAGCGATCTTTATATTCAGTCGAAGCAGTCAGACCGCCGAAGAAGCATGGAGCTGCGTTATCAGGGTGGCCTTCCAGCTGGCTGGCATACTGGAAGATCTCATTTTCACTGAGTGCATCCTGGTGCAGCGCACTGGCGGCACAGAGACCGGCTGTGATCATGGATGCACTGGAGCCAAGTCCGCGGGAGACCGGAATATCACAGTGAAAGATGGCATGAATGCCATCTTCGATGCCGATCTTTGTCATACCGTAGTGGTAGGCCTGCAGGAAAAGATTGTCGGAATTGTTAAAACGGTCTTCAACGTTTTCCAGTCTGTCCTGCTCGCATGTTTCAACATCAAAGGTATTGTAAAGATCCAATGCCAATCCCAGACAGTCAAAGCCAGGCCCTAAATTGGCGGAACTTGCAGGTGCTTTAATCTTCAGCATGAGCGATCTCCTTCATCCTATCCGCAATAACATGCATGCCATCTTTGATCTCAATAGAACGGTGGAAACGGATCGGCATTTTCCTGAGCTCGGCCAGGCCCTGCGGTATCGGCATCTTCGAAAGCTCATGGAGCCTGTCCATGGCCGCAAAGTCATCGGCAATATCTTCATCAGCGACGGCTTTCAATACATCATGCGAGAACTTATAAGGAGAAGCAGTCGAAAGGATGATGCATGGTGCAGTATCACCGGTTTCTTTTTTGTACTGCTCTGATGCATGCATGGCAACAGCCGTATGCGGATCGATCAGTACATGTTCGCTCTGGTATAGATCATGCATGGCGGAGGAGCATTCTTCTTCATCTGTCCAATAGCCGCAGAAGCTCTCCTGGATCTTTTCTCTGAGCTCCTGAGGCACCGCATATCTGCCGTTCTGTTTCAGCTGCAGCATCATTTCTCTGACAAAGCTGTCATCATTGCCGCTCATCATGAAGAGCAGTCTTTCTAAGTTGGAAGAGATCAGGATATCCATGGATGGTGACATCGTTGTATGGAAGGGCCGCTTGACCGAATAGATACCCGTCTGCAGAAAATCAGTCAGGACATGATTTCGATTGGAGGCACAGATCAGTTTGTGGATCGGCAGACCAAGCTGCTTAGCAATCCAGCCGGCCAGAATATCACCGAAATTGCCGGTCGGTACGGCATAATTAACGGCATCGCCAAGGGCAATCGCGCCGCTGTTCACCAGCTTTGCATAGGAAGAATAGTAGTATACGATCTGCGGGACCAAGCGGCCGATATTGATGCTGTTGGCAGAGGACAGAGTGACACCGTCTAAAGAAGCCAGAACTTCCTGATTGCTCATTGCCTGCTTTACCATGCGCTGACAGTCATCAAAGTTTCCTTTGACAGCGATCACGTCAACGTTGCGGCCAAGGCTTGTCTGCATCTGGCGCTTCTGGATCGGCGAGACGCCGATCTCCGGATAGAAGACGGTAATGGCAGTATGCCTGACATCGCTGAAACCAGCTAAGGCTGCTTTGCCGGTATCGCCGGAGGTCGCTGTCAGTATCGCAATGGTATCGTTCCTTTTTTCTTTCTGATAAGCACTGATCATCAGATGCGGCAGGATGGTCAAAGCAATATCCTTAAAAGCACTGGTCGGACCGTGCCACAGTTCCATCAGGTATCCATCATGGATCTTTGTTAAAGGGACGATCTCTTTAATATCAAAATGCGTATCATACGCGCCATGCACACATGCATTGATCTCGGCGGCACTGTAATCATCAAGCAATGTGCCGATGATCTTAGCGGCTATTTCAGGATAGCTGCTGTTCAGGATTTCCTGCGGAAGGATCTTTTGGCTGATATGATCGGGCGTATAGAGGCCCCCGTCCTCGGCCAATCCATGGATCACTGCTTCATGAAATGAAACTGCTTCCTGCTTATTTCTGCTGCTGACATACTTGATCATAAATTTTCTCCTTGATTCCATTTCTCAGAAATGATACTATGTTTGTGTTTTAAAAACAAGTGTATCTATAACAGAAACACTCAGAAAAGAGGATACTATGAAAATAGGACTGTTGGGACATGGAGTCGTAGGCAGCGGGGTCAGGAAGATCATTGACCGGCAGCTGAGTGAAGAAACAAAGAAGCTTGAGATTGTTAAAATCTTAGTTAAGAGCGAAGCAGAGATGACAGATGCCCGCATGACTTTGGATGCGGATGATATTCTGAATGATCCATCTATTGATACGGTATGTGAATGCATGGGCGGTCTGGAGCCTGCTCACAGTTTTATCAAGAAGGCTCTGCAGGAACATAAGAATGCGGTGACATCTAATAAAAAGATGCTGGCAGCATTTGCCGAAGAACTTTTTTTCCTAGCCCAGGAGAATCATGTACAGCTGAAATATGAAGCAGCCTGCGGCGGCGGCATTCCTTGGATCCATGAACTGGAACATATTCAGAGGATCGATGAGATCCATCATTTTAAGGGCATCTTCAATGGCACAAGCAATTATATTCTTACACGCATGAATAATGAGAATAAGGAGTTCGGCGCCATGATCAAAGAAGCGCAGGGACTAGGCTATGCCGAAAGAGATCCATCGGATGATATTGATGGATGGGATGTCCGCTATAAGACAGTGCTGTCCAGTATGGCAGCTTTTCATGCGATCGTTGATCCGGAGGAAATTCCGACGTTTGGCATCCGCAATATTGCCAAAGAAGAAATTGCTTTCTGTCATGAACATGGCTATGTATGCAAGCTGATCGGCAGCGGCGCGGATCATGACAGCTTTGTCTCGATCTTTGTCCGCCCATGCTTTGTAAAGAAGGAAGATATCTTTGCCAGTATTCCGCTGAATTACAATGCTTTGGAATGCGACAGCGATACGCTTGGCAAAGCGGTCTTTATCGGCCAGGGCGCGGGCTCTCTGCCAACGGCCCATGCGGTTGTACAGGATCTGATCGATACGGCACAGCAGGAACATACGGACATGCATGCACCTGTGCGCAAGCCGGTATCCGCAGGCGATGATCAGGGCGTTTTCTATCTTCGCACGAAGAAAACGGCTCTTTTCAATCCAAGCCTGATCGACCATCGTGTCGGCAGCAATACATTTGTGACAAAGAAGATCTCTTTCATGGATATGCGGGTAGCTGTCGAAAGCCTGAATGATGAATCTGTTTTCTTGGCGGAGGTAGCAGAATGATCAAGGTCGCAAAGTTCGGCGGGTCATCTGTGGCTAACAGCACACAGTTCCGAAAAGTTAAAAAGATCATTGATGCGGATCATGACCGCAAATTCATTGTGACCAGTGCCTGCGGGAAGGAAACACATGAAGATCATAAGGTGACAGATCTTTTGTATCTCTGTGCAGCGCATATTAAATATGGTGTTTCCTATGACAGCATCTTTCAGCTGATCGAAGATAAATACATGAGCATCAAGAATGATCTGGGCCTGAAGACAGATCTCCAAGCAGAATTTAAAAAGATCCGGGCTGTGATCGACCGCGATCTGAATACAGATTATCTTGTTTCGCGCGGAGAATATCTGACCGGCCTGCTGCTGGCGGAGTATCTGGAAGCGGAATTTGTGGATGCTTCGCAGGTCATGGCTTTTCATTATGATGGTTCGATCGATCTGGAACGTACGGCAGAACTGCTGAACAGCCATGTGCAGAAAGGCCGGAAGATCCTGGTCCCTGGTTTCTATGGAGCATTGCCGAATGGTGTGATCAAGGTGATGAGCAGAGGCGGTTCTGATATTACCGGCGCCGTGCTTGCAAATATTGTCGACGCAGATGTTTATGAAAACTGGACGGATGTATCTGGCTTTCTGGTCGCCGATCCAAGGATCATTGCCGATCCCGTGAGGATCCCAAGAATTACTTACAATGAGCTGCGGGAAATGTCCTATATGGGGGCGAATGTACTGCATGATGATGCGGTGTTCCCCGTGCGTTCAAAAAATATACCGATCAATGTGCGGAATACGAATGATCCGGAAAACCCGGGCACAATGATCCTCAACGACTGCAGTGATATGGATCAGAAAGAACCGCCGCATGCGGTGACCGGCATTACCGGCCGCAAGGATTTTACGGTGATCACGATCGTTAAGAGCCACAGCAGTGCGGAAGTCGGTTTCTTAAGAAAGATCCTTTCGATCTTTGAAGAATATCATGTCTCTATTGAGAGCGTGCCGATCACCGTAGATACTTTCTCCGTGATCGTTCAGACCAAAGCAGTCGAAAAATGCTTATATGAGATTGTCTCTCGTTTAAAGAAAGAGTTTGTACCGGATGATCTGCGCATTGAAGATCATTTGGCGATGATCGCCGTTGTCGGCCGCGGCATGAAGAAAGTGCCAGGCATGTCCGGACAGTTTCTGAGCGAGTTCGGCAAGAATGGCATTAATATCAAAGTCATCAATCAGTCCAGTGATGAACTTTCAATTGCGGTCGGGGTCGATGACCGTGATTTTGAAAAAGCAATTCATGCGATATATGACAAGTTCGTATCGCAGGCTAGGAGGCTTGCATGAAGATAGGTATATTGGGGGCGACTGGTGCGGTCGGCAGACAGATGCTGATATGCATCGAAGAAAGAAAACTGCAGCCAAGCGAAGTGCGCTTGTTTGCTTCACAGAGGTCACTTGGCAAAAAGATCCCTTTTGGCGGAACAGAACTTACGGTAGAGACGGTATCGCAGGAAAGGCTGAATGGCTTGGATTATGTGCTTGGTGCTGTCAGCAATTCGCTCAGCAAAAAATATCGTCCGATGATCGAGAAAGCAGGTGCGGTCTATATTGACAACAGTTCTGCCTTCCGCATGGAGGAAGGCATACCGCTGGTGGTGCCGGAGATCAATGGAGAAGATCTGCAGGGGCATCACAATGTGATTGCCAATCCAAACTGTTCAACGATCATTGCGCTCATGGCATTGGCACCTATTGCCAAACTGTCTAAGATCACGGCCGTCAATGCATGTACCTATCAGGCTGTTTCTGGTGCAGGCATGAATGGCATCAGTGAGCTGGAAGATGAAATCGAAGCGGTACGGAAGAAGGAAGAAGTGCATCCGCATGTTTTCCCGGCACAGATCGCCTATAGCTGCATCGCAGATATTGGCACCATGCTTGACAGCGGCTATACAACGGAAGAAATGAAAATGCAGAATGAAGGCAGAAAGATCCTGCATCTGCCGGATATGAAAGTGACATGCACCTGTGTCAGAGTACCTGTTTTTCGCAGCCATTCAATTGCCGTCACATTTCAGACCGAAGAGAAGCTCTCTATAGCAGAAGCTGAAAAGGCCATTGCTTCTTTTGCCGGAGACGTCCTCTGCACAGACCATATTCCTACGCCTTTGGAAACAAGCGATCAGGATCTTGTCTATGTCGGCAGGATCCGTCAGGATCTATGCAATGAAAAAGGCCTGGTCCTATGGTGCTGCGGCGATCAGATCCGCAAAGGGGCTGCTTCCAATGCAGTGCAGATCATCGAATATCTGGATCATGAATCAGCTTGAAGAGACCCGTGAAGCATACGGATCTTTTTTTATGCAGGCATGAACATGCATGCATATAAAACACACAGAAAGAATGAACGCATAGACACGGTGATGGCATCAGGCAGCATTTTGAATGTAAGCGCTTTGATAATTTAAATAAAGAAAATGTTCACAAGTGAAAACGGTTACATGTGAAAATATTAACATTTCCTATTGAAGGTTTTGAAGGATGTGATACCATTCATACTTGTAAATGTTAAAGAAATCACAACTGGTTAACATTTGATAGAAAACGAGATGAAAAAAATATGACGAAAATTGTTTTGGCAGGTGCATGCCGTACAGCCATCGGTAAAATGGGCGGCGAACTGAGTACTTTATCCGCATCAGATCTAGGTGCAGCAGTGATCAAGGAATCATTGAAACGTGCTGGCATTCAGCCGGAGCAGGTTGATCAGGTCTACATGGGAAATGTAATTCAGGCTGGACAGGGACAGAACCCTGCCAGACAGGCTTCTATTAAAGCAGGTCTGCCGGTCGAAGTCCCAGCAGTATCCATCAATGTTGTATGCGGATCAGGATTGGATGCAGTGAACATCGCTGCAGAAATGATCAAGGCCGGGGATGCAGATATTGTTGTTGCCGGCGGTATGGAGTCCATGAGCAATGCTCCTTATCTTCTGCCTCATGCACGGTTTGGCTATCGGATGAATACACCGAAGGATGGCCTGGTCGATGCTATGGTGCATGATGCACTGTGGGATGCATTCAATGATTATCACATGATGATCACCGCAGAGAATGTAGCGGAGCAGTGGCATCTGACAAGAGAAGAACTGGATGAGTTCTCTGCTGCTTCACAGAATAAAGCAGTAGCAGCACAGAAGTCCGGTGCTCTGAAAGAAGAGATCGTACCGATCCAAGTCAATCTCGGCAAGAAAAAGGGCATTGTTACAGTTGATACAGATGAAGGCCCAAGAGAAGGACAGACACCGGAGATCTTAGCAAAACTGAGATGCTGCTCTGGCAAAGAAGGCGGTGTTGTTACCGCAGGAAATGCATCAGGCATCAATGACGGTGCGGCAGCTGTTGTGGTCATGAGCGAAGAGAAGGCCAAGGAGCTTGGTGTCAAGCCAATGGCAACTTGGGTCGCTGGCTGCTTAGCTGGTGTTGATCCAAGCATCATGGGCGTCGGACCTGTTGCGGCGACCAGAAAGGTCATGAAGAAGACAGGCTTATCTATTGATGATTTTGATCTCTATGAAGCAAATGAGGCATTCGCAGCGCAGAGCTGTGCAGTTGCTAAGGAATTGAAGTTTGATCCAAGCAAGCTGAATGTCAACGGCGGCGCTATTGCCTTCGGACATCCTGTCGGAGCTTCCGGCACAAGGATCCTGGTCACACTGCTCTATGCAATGCAGCAGAAGAATGCACACAGAGGCTTAGCAACATTATGCATCGGCGGCGGCATGGGATGTGCGACTGTCGTTGAAAGAGACTGAACAATATGAGCTTTGCAGAATATGAAGTAAAAGATGCCATCGCGGTCATTACGATGAATCGTCCAAGCGCGCTGAATGCTTTGAATTCCGAGGTGCTGGATGATCTGAATACTGTGATCGATCATGTTGATCTGAAAACGATCCGCTGTCTGATCATTACCGGTGCTGGTGAGAAATCCTTTGTGGCCGGTGCAGATATTGCGGAAATGTCTGCTCTCACGAAAGCGGAAGGCATTGCTTTCTCGAAAAAGGGAAATGATCTGTTCCGTAAAATTGAAACACTGTCCATTCCGGTCATTGCGGCCGTCAATGGATATGCCCTTGGCGGCGGATGCGAATTGGCCATGGCATGTGATTTCCGCATTGCATCAGAAAATGCTGTCTTCGGTCAGCCGGAAACAGGCCTGGGCATTACCCCTGGCTTCGGCGGTACGCAAAGACTTGCACGCTTGATCGGTGCGGGAGCAGCGAAGCAGATGATCTATACCGCTCGCAATATCAAGGCAGATGAAGCTATGCGCATTGGTCTGGTCAACAGTGTTGTACCGGCAGATCAGCTGATGGCAGCTGCCGAAAAGATTGCCGGGCAGATTGCTAAGAATGCTCCGATTGCTGTTGCCAATGCAAAGGCAGCGATCAACGAAGGCATCGAGAGACCGATGGAAGAAGCAGAAAGCATTGAAGAGCATCGTTTTGGTTCCTGCTTTGAAACACATGATCAGAAGGAAGGCATGAGCGCCTTTCTTGAAAAACGCAGAGATAAAAATTTCATCAATCAATAAGGAGATAGAAAAATATGAAAGTAGCAGTGATTGGCGCCGGCACAATGGGCCGGGGCATTGCGCAGACATTTGCACAGTGTGAGGATGTAGAGACCGTATATTTATGCGATATTGAAATGGAATATGCGGAGTATGGCTTAAAGCAGATCGTCAGTGTCTTCTCAAAGAAGATTGCAAAGAAGAAGATGACGCAGCAGGAAGCTGGCAAGATCTTAGGCAAGATCAAGACAGGCAAAGATGAAATTGCCAAGGATCCAGATCTGGTCGTTGAAGCAGTTATCGAAGATATGGAAATGAAGAAGAAGCTGTTCAAGCATATGCAGAATGAGATCGTTGAGAATCCAAACTGCATCTATGCAACAAACACATCTTCTCTCTCCATTACGGAGATCGGTGTCGGTCTGAAGAAGCCAGTTATCGGCATGCATTTCTTCAATCCAGCTCCTGTCATGAAGCTGGTCGAAGTCATTGCCGGACTGAATACACCGAAGGAGACCGTAGAAGAAGTCAAGAAGATCGCCCTGAAGCTGGATAAAACACCAGTGCAGGTCGAAGAAAGTGCAGGCTTTGTTGTCAATCGTCTGCTGATCCCAATGATCAATGAAGCAATTGAAGTATATTCTGAAGGAGTTGCGGATATTACGGGCATTGACAGCGGTATGAGACTTGGCTGCAATCACCCGATGGGACCTCTGGAATTAGGCGATTATATTGGTCTGGATGTTGTCTTGGCAATCATGAATGTCCTCTACAGTGAGACAGCTGATTCGAAGTATCGTCCTTCTCTTCTGCTGAAGAAGATGGTCCGCGGCAATCATCTGGGCGTGAAGACAAAGATTGGTTTCTATGATTACGCTGATGGCGGCAAGAGACCGATCGATGTAGCAAAAGAAGCAGTATCTGCAGCGGATACAAAGAAAACAGCATAATCTATCTAAATGGAAGGCGTCAGAGAAACAGAGATCTGTGATCTGACGCTTTCATAGGAATAAGAAAATATAGGAGGAATCAGATATGGATTTTCAGCTGGATAAGAAACATCAGATGGCACGCCGCCTTTTTCAGGAATTTGCTGAGAAAGAAGTGAAGCCGTATGCAATTGAAGTAGATGAAAAAGAAGAATTTCCGCGTGAGACCATTCAGAAGATGGCAGCCAATGGATTCTTAGGAATCCCAGTGGCAAAGGAATTCGGCGGACAGGGATGCGATCCGCTGACCTATGTCATGTGCGTAGAAGAATTGGCAAAAGTCTGCGGCACCACAGCAGTTGCACTGTCTGCTCATACATCTCTGTGCTGCGATCCGATTGCACAGTTCGGCACACAGGCGCAGAAAGAAAAGTTCCTTGTACCGTTGGCCAAAGGTGAGAAGCTTGGCGCATTTGCTTTAACAGAACCAGGCGCCGGAACGGATGCTCAAGGCGTTCAGACCAGAGCCGTTGAAGACGGTGACAGCTGGGTGCTGAATGGATCAAAGTGCTTCATTACCAATGGCAAAGAAGCAGATGTATATGTCATTGTTGCCTATACAGATGTTGTAACAGATGCGAAGGGCAGAAAGAAAAAGAAGTTCTCTACATTTATTGTTGAAAAGGGAACCAAGGGATTTACCTTCGGCACAAAAGAAAAGAAGATGGGCATCAGAGGTTCCGCTACATATGAATTGATCTTCCAGGACTGCCGGATTCCAAAGGAGAACCTGCTGGGCGATCGCGGCAGAGGATTCCCGATTGCCATGCATACATTGGATGGCGGCAGAATCGGTATTGCGGCACAGGCACTTGGTCTTGCTGAAGGCGCCTTTGACCGTGCATTGGCATATGTCAAGGAGCGCAAGCAGTTCGGCCGTTCTCTGTCACAGTTCCAGAATACCCAGTTCCAATTGGCTGATATGGCCGTAGAGATCGAAGCAGCACAGCTGCTTGTCTATAAAGCAGCTGAAGCAAAAGCAGTGCAGAAGAGCTATTCAGAAGAAGCAGCTAAAGCCAAGCTCTATGCAGCCAGAGCAGCAATGGATGTTACAACAAAGTGCGTTCAGCTGATGGGCGGCTATGGCTATATTCGTGATTGTGAAGTTGAACGCATGATGCGCGATGCTAAGATCACGGAGATCTATGAAGGTACATCGGAAGTACAGGAGATGGTCATCTCCAGTGCATTGCTGAAGTAAGAGGGAAGAGGCAGATATGATGAAAATAGTTGTTTGCATCAAGCAGGTTCCAGACACCGCAGGAGGTGTCCGCTTTAAACCAGATGGAACATTGGACCGCGGAGCTATGCTAGCGATCATGAATCCAGATGATAAAGCAGGTCTGGAAGCAGCTCTGCGGATCAAGGATACCGATCCGGAAAATGTTAAAGTCACAGCCGTTACTATGGGACTGCCAAAAGCAGATGAAGTTCTGCGTGAAGCAATGGCCATGGGCGCAGATGACGGTGTACTGGTCACGGACAGAGTCCTGGGCGGTGCGGATACATGGGCAACCTCTTCAACGATTGCCGGTGCTTTGAAGAATATGGAATATGATCTGGTGATCACTGGCCGTCAGGCAATTGACGGGGACACAGCGCAGGTCGGTCCGCAGATTGCTCAGCATCTGAATATTCCGGTCATTTCCTATGCTTCAGATATCAAGGTCGATGGCGAGTATGTAACAGCTAAGCGCCAGTTCGAGGATCGCTATCACATTGTGAAGGCCAAGATGCCTTGCCTTTTAACGGTATTGGGCGAAGCGACCGAGCCGCGCTATATGCAGCCAGGAAAGATCTTTGATGCATATGATGCAGATGTCACTGTATGGGGACGCAGCAATCTGGATGTAGACGATGCGAATATCGGCAAAGTCGGTTCACCGACTGTCATTGCCAAGGCTTCTGACAAAGTTGCTAAGGGCAAAGGCACGATCGTAACACCTGAAACAGCTGAGGATGCAGCAGATTATATCGTGAAGAGACTTGCTGAGAAGCATGTAATCTGAAAAGGAAGGCTAGGAAAACAAAATGGATTTAAATGAATATAAAGGTGTGTTTATTTTTGCACAGCAGGTCGATAATCAGCTTTCCAATATTTCATTAGAGCTATTGGGCAAAGCTAAGGAATTGGCACAGAGCTTAGAAGAAAAGAAGATCACGGCTGTACTGCTGGGACATGATGTAAAGGGACTCTGCGATGAATTGGCAGCTTATGGTGCTGACCGTATTATTCTCGTTGATGATCCTGCGCTGAAAGATTATCGTACAGAACCATATGCCTTTGCTTTGGCATCCGTCATCAATACATATAAGCCGGAGATCATGCTGGTCGGTGCAACCGCCATCGGCAGAGATCTAGGCCCGCAGACATCGGCCCGTGTCCATACCGGACTGACCGCAGACTGCACGCAGCTGGAGATCGGTGATTTCCCGATCAATGCTATTCCAGGCCATGAAGCAGAGCAGAGACATGGTCTGCTGCTGATGACCCGTCCTGCTTTCGGCGGCAATACAATTGCTACGATTGCCTGCCCAGATCATCGTCCGCAGATGGCTACCGTGCGTCCAGGTGTCATGAAGAAGATTGCACCGATCGCTGGTGCAAAGGCAGAGATCATTGCCTATGATCCAAAGATCAAGCCAAATGCATGCGATGTTGAGATATTGAAGATCGTCAAAGAGATCAGTACAGCAGCTGATATTCAGGATGCTAAGATCTTAGTATCCGGCGGCAGAGGCGTCGGCAGTCAGGAGAACTTTAAGATGCTGGAAGATCTGGCTGAAGTGCTGCATGGAAATGTAGCATGTTCCCGTGCCGTTGTAGATGCCGGCTGGCAGCCTAAGGAACTGCAGGTAGGGCAGACGGGCAAGACCGTGCGCCCGCATGTTTACTTTGCCATTGGTATTTCCGGTGCGATCCAGCATGTTGCCGGCATGGAAGAATCCGATATCATCATTGCCATCAACAACGATCCTTCGGCTCCGATCTTTGATGTAGCAGATTATGGCATTGTCGGCGATCTGAAGAAGATCGTCCCATTGCTGACGAAAGAACTGAAAGCAGAACTGGCAAAGAAAGATGCCTGAGGTAAAATGAATCATATGGAAGAAAAAGTATATCGTATCTTTGTGATCAACCCAGGTTCTACTTCAACAAAGCTTTCTTTATTTGAAAACAAGAAACTGATCTTTGAAGAAAATGTATTTCATGATTCTACCGTGCTGAGAAAGTTCGGCGATATCAACGCACAGCTGGATTATCGCATGGAGGTCATTGAACAGTTCCTGAAGGACAATCATATCGATCTGACCGGCTTGGATGCAGTCGTCGGCAGAGGCGGTGCGTGCTATCCGATGGAGAGCGGCATTTATAAGATCGATCAGCAGATGGTCACAGATACCAGAAATCATGTAGCTGGTCTCTATCATGCATCCATGCTCGGCGTTCAGATGGCGCAGAGGATCCATGATAAATACGGTGCGCAGATGTTCACTGTTGATCCAACAGTCGTTGATGAATACTGCGATCTTGCAAGGATCACAGGTGTCAAGGGTGTCTATCGCAGACCGGCATCTCATGTACTGAATACAAAGGAAGCTGCGAGACGCTATGCAGAATCTATTGGCCGCGAGTATGAAGATCTGAATCTGATCGTGTGCCATATTGACGGCGGCATCACGATCTCTGCTCATGCCCATGGACGCATGATCGACGGCAATAATGGCGGCGGCGGTGAAGGCCCATTTACGCCAACACGTATGGGCTCGATGCCTGTCACGACACTGACGACCGATATGAAGGATGTCACCAATGATCAGCTCCGCGTTCTGTGCAGTGCTGGCGGAGGATTCTCAAGCTGGTTCAACACTTCTGATTCCGATGTCATTCATGCAAAGGTAGAAGCAGGCGATCCGCAGTATACACGTGTATGGCAGGCAATGACTTATCAGATCACGAAGTGGATCGGTGCGATGGCAGCTGTTCTGAAGGGCAAGGTCGATGGCATTGTCCTGACGGGCGGTCTGCTGAGGTTTGATGATATTGCTGAACAGATCAAAGAGTCGTGCAGCTGGCTGGCGCCGATCGTTGTATATCCGGGTGAATTTGAACAGGAAGCCATGGCTTTCAATGCCCTGAAGGTACTGCGCGGAGAACTGAAGGCTAAGACATATCTTGGCCACCCTGTTTGGCAGGGATTCAAAGATCAGAAGTAGATCATTCAAAGGAGAAAATGTATGAGCAGAACTTTCAAAGATCTCTTTGCTGAGATCTCAAAATGTGAAAAGAAAATATTATCTGTAGCATGTGCGCAGGATGAACCAGTCCTGGAAGCAGTCAAGGAAGCACATGAACTTGGTATCGTGGATGCAGTCTTAGTCGGAGATGAAGGCGAGATCAAAGCAATCGGTGAGAAGATCGGCATGGCGATGAATGAGTATCAGATCATCAATGTGCCGGATAAGATCGAAGCTTCATTGACCGCTGTCAAGCTGGTCCATGATGGCAAAGCAGATATGTATATGAAAGGAATTCTGCCTACTAAGGATTTCTTGAAGAGTGTTCTGAATAAAGAGAATGGTTTAAGGACAGGCAGACCTTTATCGCATGTTGCAGTATTTGAGATTCCTGGCATTGACCGTCTGCTGTTCTTATCAGATGTTGCTTTCATTCCATATCCTACTTTGGAAGACAAGAAAGCAATGATCGCTTACTGCACAGAAGTTGCGCAGGCATGCGGTGTACCGGAACCAAAGGTAGCACCTTTGGCAGCCGTGGAGATCGTAAATCCGAAGATGCCGGCAACGGTGGAGGCGGAACAGCTGCATCAGGCATGTGTGGATGGTGAGATCAAAGGATGTGTCGTGGATGGACCGATGTCATTGGATATTGCTCTTTATCCATCTGCAGCTGAAGAAAAAGGGGCGCAGGACCGCCCGTGCGCAGGCAAGGCAGATATCCTGATCTTCCCAGATATCCACAGCGGCAATATTGCCTATAAAGCAATCGGCCATATGGTGCCGAACGTAAAAGCAGGTGCGATGCTGTTAGGAACATCCTCTCCTGTCATCCTGACCTCTCGTTCCGATTCCAAAGACGTGAAGGTAAATTCTATATGCTTGGCAGCGGTATTGTCTGAGCATGTGAAAAAACATAATAAATAGACAGTTTGACCGGAATGTTCATTCGACAGAGATTCCGGTTTTTTTCTTTTTGGTTGTGCTAAAATATAGATACAGATTCCTAAAAGAAGGGAAGGTATTGTATGTTCCGTAAAACAATTATAGGAGCTGCTGTGATTGCAGCGGCAGCAGGTGCAGTGCTTTTGACAAAGACCATTTTGGATCGTCTCAATGATGAGCAGGACAGTGATCAGGACGAAGATGATGACCAGGTCCACTTCATTAAGATCGATGCAGATCCGGATGATGCGGATGAAGAAGAAAAAGAACCGTCTCCGGATGCTTCAGACAAGCCTCAGCAGGTGCAGGAAGTATGCGGTGTCTATCCATACTTGGACCCTGACTTTGTAGAAGGTATGCTGGCGAAGAATGGTGAATTCAATGGTATGTTTGAAAATGATACTTTGATCACGGTGACACATAAAGTGACATTTGAAGATCATGCCAATCTGGAATCCTTCTTAGATATCATGGACGCAGCTGGATATATCTGTGTACAGCTGTCTGATCATGAAATGACAGCGCAGAAGAAGCTGTTCACAGAAGAAGGGGCGATCCTCAGCGACATCCTGAATGTAGCCAATCAGACGGCCGCACTGCATGGTGTCTATGAGTCTCAAGTCATTGCAAAATAAGCAGAACTGCTCTTGGAAACAAGAGCTTTTTTTTGAAATGGGTCGCCAAAGGAAGGAATTTCCTGTATATTAAGCAATGAAGTCGAGGAAATGCATCATGGATCAGGAAGAAAAAAAAGATCAGTCAGAAGAGATGCAGAAGCTGTCTGAAGAAGGACCGGTAACGGAATCATCTTCTGATAAAGGGCCGGAAGCGGCAGAAAAGGGACCGCAGCCGGCAAAGAAGAAAAGCATTACCATCTATCTGCTCATTGCGGCGGCACTTGTTGTCGGTATTTTAACAGTGCGGCAGCTGAATGTAGGGGGCAGCAGCGGCGAAAAAGCCTGCAATGTTACATCTCATTCTGCGTTTGGCCAAGGACCGCAGCAGGTCTGGATGGACTTGGATACAGCAGATGGCGCGGAAGCGGGAGCCAAATTCTCCTTTCATGTGCCGGAGGATCCTATTCAAGGCTATGCTTCAAAAAAATACAGGGTCTACAGTCTGCAGATCTACGAGATACAGTATTTCAATGACAGCGATGAAGAGATCATGCGTCTGTCTAAGGGAAAGGTCTGCGGCAATCCTGTCTATGATGTCAATGAGAAGTATAAGAGCACAAACATTGTGACGGTAGGCGATCATGAAGTGACAGAATATGGCGATGGCACAGATGTGTCGATTGCAGAATGGGTCTCTGGCGAATACAGCTATTTTATAGCTGCCTGGAAAGAACCTTTAACTAGGGAAGCAATGGAGAAGCTCATCCTTCAGGTAGAATGAAAAGTGCATCAAAATCAAAACATGGTATAATTGTGGCGTTTTAAAAGAGGAAAATATGATCAAAGCTGTTTTTTTGGATTATACAGGAACGATCCTGCAGTTACGCGGAAATGAATTTGATGAATTGCTGAACTGTTTTATTGAGAATACAACGATCAATGATAAAGATGAAGCAGTTGCCTGGTATTATGACCATCTGCGAGTGATGGAAAGAGAATGCTATCAGGATTCTTTTATGAGCCAGGAAGAACTGGCAGTTAAAATGATGGATCTGGCAGATACGGAGATCAAGCTGAAGGCAGACCATAATCAGCTTTATACGTATCTTCAGAATTATTGGATGTATGCACCTTTATTCAGTGATGTACAGAGCTTCTTTGATCTGGTGAAACTGCCAATCCACATTCTGATGGATAATTCTGGGGATTATGCAAAGGTATGTCTGCGGAGAAACGGTCTGCATGCAAATGCGATCATTTCCGGAGAAGATGTAAAAGCATATAAGCCTAGAAAAGAGATCTTTGCCAAAGCATTGACATTGGCTGGCTGTCAGGCGGACGAAGTCATTCATGTCGGCGATGATCTGGAAGGCGATGTGGAAGGGGCTAAGAATGCAGGTATTGTACCGATCCTGCTGGATCGCCGCGGAGAACATATGGACGCAGAATGCCGCCGGATCCACAGCCTGCCTGAACTGCTGCCGATCCTGAAACGTGAAAATGAGGGCTGAATAAAAATTGCGGTATAATAAGACATGTTGCAAGGGAGAAGCCATGGGAATGATTGAAGTAAAGAATCTGAATTTCTCATATGACGAGAACAGCGAGACCATTGACAATGTGTCTTTTTCTGTGGAAAAAGGAACATATACAACGATCATCGGACAGAATGGTTCCGGCAAGTCGACAATTGCCAAACTGATTGCTGGCCTTTTAGAGAAAAAAAGCGGGTCGATCATGATCGACGGCCTGGAGCTGAATTTAGAGAATCTGAATCAGATTCGTTCTAAGATCGGTATTGTTTTTCAAAACCCAGACAATCAGTTCATCGGTTCGACGGTCAGGGATGATATTGCTTTTGGTTTAGAGAATCATTGTGTTGCACAGGAAGACATGGATGATATTATTGCAGCCAATGCCAAGCGCGTAAAAATGACGAAATACCTGAACCAGGAACCGACAAGACTGTCGGGGGGACAGAAGCAGAGAGTTGCCATTGCAGGAGTATTGGCTATGAAGCCGGATATTCTTATCTTTGATGAAGCAACGGCAATGCTGGACCCGCAGGGAAAAGATGAGATCAAGAAAGTTATTATGGATCTGCATCATGAGACCGGCCTGACGATCCTGTCGATCACGCATGATATTGATGAAGTGGCTGCTTCTGATGCAGTCATTGCTTTGAATGAGGGAAAGGTCGCTATGACCGGGACACCGGATCAGATCTTTGCCCAGGAAGAAAAACTGCAAGAGATTCAATTGGATATTCCATTTTCGATGAAGCTGGAAAAGAAACTGGCTGAACGGGGCGTGGAATTGAAACGCTGCATCACGATGGATGCATTATTGGAGGAACTATGCCGATTGCATTCAAACATGTAAGCCATACATACAGTGAAGGCACACCATATCAGTATGCGGCACTGAAAGATGTCAATTTAGATATTGCCGAGGGAAAGATCACAGCGATCATCGGACAGACTGGGTCAGGCAAATCGACACTGGTACAGCACCTGAATGCATTGCTTCTGCCGAATGAAGGAGAGATCGATATTCTTGATCGGGTGATCAAAGCCGATGAGAAGCCGAAGAAACTGAAGAGCCTGCGCGGCGATGTTGGGCTGGTCTTTCAGTTTCCCGAGTATCAGCTGTTTGAAGAAACAGTGCTGAAAGATGTTGCTTTTGGACCGAAGAATTTCGGCCTGAGCGAAGAAGAGGCCATGCAGCGCGCAAGAAAAGCATTGAAACTTGTTGATCTGCCGGAAGACTGCTATGAGAAATCGCCGCTGGAATTGTCTGGCGGGCAGAAGAGGAGAACGGCCATTGCCGGAATTTTGGCGATGGATCCGAAAGTGCTTGTCCTGGATGAACCGACGGCCGGTCTGGATCCGGCCGGGACCAAAGCAATGATGGCACTGTTCTACGAACTGAATCAGAAATATGGCAAGACGGTCCTGATGGTGACACATGATATGGAGAATGTTTTTGCCTATTGCGATGATGTTGCCGTAGTTGCGGATGGCTCGATCCTCGTGCATACCGATGCAAAGAATTTCTTCCGCGATATAGCTTTGTGCAGATCGATGAATATTCTGCCGCCGTCCTTGATCCAGATGCGAGATCTTTTGAATGAAAATGGCTTTAAGATTCCGGACGATGTCCAGGATATAGATGCATTAGCATCTGATATTGCAAAGCAGGTGAAGATCCATGGATAACTTTACATTAGGAAGATACCTGCCATTGAATTCACCGATCCATCGCATGGATCCGCGGGCCAAGATCGGAGCGATGCTGATTGCTCTAGTGGCGATCTTTTTCCCATCCGGATGGCTTGGCTATGCGGTGATGTTTGCTGTGATCGCCTGCGTGATCATGATTGCAAAGCTATCCTGGGGCTTTATCTGGAAAGCGATGAGGCCGATGCTGTTCATGCTGCTGTTTTTGCTGATCATCAATATTCTGGTCGTTAAGACCGGCAATGTCTGGCTGCAGATTGGATCGTTCCAGGTATACAGTGATGCGGTCACCCAGACCTTGTATATTGCTGTCAGACTGCTTCTGATGATCATGATCACGACCTGTCTTACAGCGACAACAAAACCATTGGATATGACGCTTGGCATCGAGGACCTGCTGAAACCATTTCAGCGGATCGGTGTTCCGGCACATGAAATTGCTATGCTGATATCGATTGCCCTGCGCTTTATCCCTGATCTGATTGATGAAACAGAGCGGATCATGAAGGCACAGGAGTCCCGCGGAGTCGATATGAAAGAAGGAAAACTGTCGGAGAGGATCATGGCGATCCTATCTTTGATCGTTCCTTTGTTCGTATCTGCTTTTCAAAGAGCAGAAGATCTGGCCAATGCGATGGAAGCAAGAGGCTATGCACCAGGTCAGCCGCGTACGCGCTATAAAGTACTGAAGATGGAAGGACGGGATGATATCCTGCTGCTGTCAGCTGTATGCCTGCTTGCATGCATGATATGGCTGGCATACTTCAGATGATGCACAGATATGCATGCATTGTCTCTTATGACGGTGCTGGATATGAAGGGTGGCAATCCCAGACCAGAGGAACATCGATCCAGGAAGCAATTGAAGGCATTCTGCAGTCTATTGCCCAGCAGAAGATCAATATTATCGCCAGCGGCAGGACCGATGCGGGCGTATCTGCTTCAGCACAGGTGTTTATGTTTGATACTGATAAAGAGATGACTGGCCGGAAATGGATGGGTGCTCTGAATGGGTCGCTGCCGGCGGATATTCATATCCTGAGCTGTATCGAAACGGACCCCGTCTTATTTCATGCCAGGTACAATGTGCGCTGGAAGAAATATGTCTATCGTATCAATATCGGACCATATGATGTGTTTTCTATTGATACCGCATATCAATGCCCCACTGCTTTGGATACGCAGGCAATGCGGCAGGCGATTCCCTATCTGATCGGGACCCATGACTTTACGTCCTTGAATTCTTCGCCGCTCAGTGAGTATCCTGATCAGGTGCGGACAATATTTGATATTCAGCTGGAAGAGGATCATCAGAATATCATCCTGACTTTCCAAGGCAAAGGCTTTCTGCGCTATATGGTCAGAATGATGAGCTCGGCATTGATCGAGATTGGCCGGCATAAGTATCCGCCTATGCATATTAAGGAACTGCTGGATGCTAAAAGCAAGAATACGCCGCATAAAAATGCACCGGCCTGCGGCCTGCGTTTAGAAGAAGTGGATTATTTTGAAATCTGTGCCATGAATGAACATGGGATGATCCGGGAATATCTTTTTGGCGATCCTCTGCCAAGCGGTTTTTCTCTGCCTGAATTGGAAAAGAGGGTACAGCAGAAGAGCGTCGATCGCATCTATGCCTTTACTTCCCGCCACAGTCAGAAGAACCTGGGATATTTTGTTCTGCAGCCGGGACATGGTCAGCTGATTGTTTTTGATCGCCGGGATCTTGCGGCCGGGGAATCACTTCTTCCTCAGATGGAACAGTGGATGCAGAAACAGGGCATGGATCCGATCTGTGAAGCGGATGTCCTGATTCCACAAGCTGAACCGCAAAAAAAGTTTGACTTCAAGGAGTGAAATGCTAGAATGATATACGGCACTCCATGCCAAATGTAGCCCCGGAAACTACATATTGAAAAAGGAGAAAATTAATATGCGTCAGACAACTATGATCAAGCCTAGTGAAGTTGTCCATGCGTGGTATGTTGCAGATGCGACAGACTGCACACTTGGACGTCTTTCTACGGTGGTAGCTTCAGTATTAAGAGGCAAGAACAAGCCAACTTTTACGCCGAATGTTGACTGCGGTGATTACGTTATTGTAATCAATGCAGACAAGATCAAGGTAACAGGTGACCAGGATTACAAGAAGGACTATTTCTCTCATTCCATGTACCCAGGCGGACTTCGTGTCAGAAGCACAAAGAACATGCGTGAGCAGTACACTGTTGAATGGGTCGAAAAAGCCATCAAGGGTATGCTTCCTCATACGAAGCTGGGTGATGTACAGCGTACACATTTGTTTGTATACGAAGGTGCAGAGCATCCGCATGCAGCTCAGAAGCCAATTGAGCTGAAGGTCAAGTAAGGAGGATAGGGACAGATGGCTACAGCTAAGAAGAAGACAGTAACTTATGTCGGAACAGGACGCCGTAAGGAGTCCGTTGCCCGTGTCTTTATGACTCCGGGCACAGGAAACATCACAGTCAATGGAAAGACATTGGATGAGTATCTCCCTCAGGCAACACTGAGAATGATGGTCAACTCACCGCTTGTCTTGACAGAAACAAAGGATCAGTTTGATATCAAGATCAACGTCGCTGGCGGCGGATATGCAGGCCAGGCAGGCGCTATGCGTCATGGTATCTCCCGTGCACTTCTTGAGGCAAGCGCTGATTACAGAGCAGTCCTGAAGAAGGCTGGTTTCCTCACACGTGATTCACGTATGAAGGAAAGAAAGAAGTACGGCTTAAAGGGTGCGAGAAGAGCACCGCAGTTCTCAAAGCGTTAATCACTTTGGATCTGCACTGCAGATGGTTCAAAGAAAAAGTTCTGGATATTTCCAGAGCTTTTTTTTATTGCTTTTGATAATTGATGCTGTATTTGATATCTTCGACCGGCAGGCCGTTATGCTGCAGGATCTCGGGATGTGAAAAGAGAATATTCTGGACTGGATGCTGGGCATCAAACCCCTGGATCAGGATGCTGGAACAGTCATACCATTGATGATCTGCACCATAGTATCTGCCCGTCAGCCGGAGATCATGGAAAGCAAAGTCTTCCAGAAGCGGTACACTGCTGTCAGCAATACCGTCATCATTGTATGCAACAGCATGGATCTGCACATGACCGACAGTACATCTGGCTGCAGCAATCTGTCTGACATAGCCGCCGCGCTTTCTGGTCGCTTTGATCTCGATGCCGCACATGGTATGTTCAAGGCTGCAGTCAGCGATCTGGACATCTTCAACCCCACCGGACATTTCACTGCCGATGCAGATGCCGTGACCGTATTGAGAAATACAGTCAAAGATACGGATGTGCTTTGTCGGACGGGCAATCAGATTGCCTTCGGGATTCTTGCCGGATTTGATGGCAACGGAATCATCTTCTGTATTGAAGATGCAAGCATACAGAATGCAGTTTTCACTGCTGTCAGGATCCCATCCATCCCCATTCCATACGCCTTCGGAAAGAATGCGGCAGTGATCCGTAATGATATGCTCAGAATAGATCATGTGGATGTTCCAGGACGGACCATAGCCCAAGGTCAGACCGGTGATGCGTATATCTTTGCAGTTTGACAGGTTGATCAGTTTTCCGCGGCATCGATATGGGATGGTATTCTCATTTTCACAGGCAGCGACTTCTTCGGGATGATCATGAAGATATGATTTGAGATTCTCTTTCTCAGCAGCAGCGCATCTCTGCGCAAGCGGGAAGCCCCCGCCGCGGATCTCACCGCGTCCATAGATCAGCACATCTGTGCAGTTCGGTCCCGCTGTGTGATCCAGATGACCAAGATTCAGCAGGCTGCGGTAGCACATTCTTTCCGTGCCTTCAAAGCGAGACAAGATCCTTGGCTCATAATCAGCCGGATCTTCAGTGCCCTGCAGAACAGCACCTTTCGCCAAATACAGGGATGAATAGCTATGCAGATCTATTGCTCCTGTCAGGAAGACGCCCTGCGGGATATAGACGGCACTGTTCTCATCACAGTCATTGCATGCTTTCTGCAGAGCTTCAGTACAGAGGCAGCCTGGTTCTGCACTGTATGGCTCTTTGGTGATGTCGATGAGCCGCTTAGCTGGCAGAGTATGAAAAGAATAGTGCTGATCATTCAGCAGGATGTCATAGGAAGTATCTGCTTTCAGATCATAAAATTCGATATGATTGTTTGCGGCAATATATTGGCTGTTTTGGAAGGCAACACGAACGTCCTCTGCTTCTGTCATTGATGGTTCGCGCCAGATCGATACATCGTGATCAGTCAGCTCAAAATGAAAATCATTATTCATGAGCTTCTCCCTTCTGTATATCTGCGGCTGCGGGAATGCCGAATAAAGAAACAGAGCTTTCAATGGCATTGACGATAGCAGCAGAGACAGCTTTGGCAGCTAAAGTACCGACAAGATTAAGATCTGTTTTGATCTTGCCTGTGCCTAGAGCGTACAGTGTATCGCCATCATACATTGTGTGGATAGGCCGAATGGATCGAGCCAGACCATCATGTGCCATCCCGGCGATCTTCGTAAGTTCTGTCTTTGTAAAGGCGGCATTTGTCAGGATCGCTCCAATCGTTGTATTGGCGCCCATAGATACATTGGTCAATGATGCATACAGTGCTTCTTCACTGTCTATCCATGCATGATCCGCTGTCTTAAAGGCACCGGCGATCTTTCTGCCTGTGCCAGCATCATAGACATCACCTGCACAGTTGACACAGATGACGGCTCCAACTTTGAGATCTCCGATCTGATAGGCCGCCGATCCGATACCGCTTTTCATCATGTATTCCATACCGCTGAATTTGCCGCAGGTAGCACCGGTGCCGGCACCATAGCAGCCATCCTGATAATGATCATTCTCAGCATTGATGCATGCTTGATGGCCTAAAGCGGCATCAGGGCGTACTTCAGAGCTGCCGCATCCAAGATCAAGAATACAGGATGCACAGACAATAGGCACTACGGTCCCGCCGCCGACGGGGAAGCCAATGCCTTTATTTTCTAGATACTGCATGATTCCTCCGGCTGCATCTAAGCCATACGCCGAACCGCCTGAGAGCAGCACGGCATGTACACCGTCATTGGCTGCTAAAGGGCTGAGCAGAGCATTTTCTCTGCTTGCTGGCGCACCTCCGCGCACATCTGCACCGCAGAGCGTTTTCTTTTCCGGCAGGATGACTGTGCAGCCTGTTCCTGCTTCAGGATATTCTGCATTTCCGATATGGAATCCTTCAATTTCCTGTATTCTGATTTTTTTTAAAACTGTCATACATTCACCTCATCTTTAGAGTATCGCAAAATCTGCTGAAAAACAGAAAAAAACAGACAACTTTCATTGTCTGTTTTTTCAGTGGAGCTAAGGAGGATCGAACTCCTGACCCCCTGCTTGCAAAGCAGGTGCTCTCCCAGCTGAGCTATAACCCCATATTAGTCAATGGAATGGTGGGCCTGAATGGACTTGAACCAACGACCTCACCCTTATCAGGGGTGCGCTCTAGCCACCTGAGCTACAGGCCCGTTTCATCGACTGCCTGTTTATAATACCCCAACGATATACCTGTGTCAACAATCTTTTTTACTCAATGTGATAGTTTTTGCGGCAGCCGTCAGCAGTTTGGTTTGCAGTGAATTTCGCACTATGATATAGTACACGGGTCGTATAAAAAGGAGAATGCAATGGAGTCTTTTGTTGTTTGGTGGGCGGCACATGTGATGCTGCCAAATTGGCTGTCGGTATTTCTCGTGTCAATGATTCCCTTGATTGAAGAAAGAGGTGGATTGATCCTAGCAAGAATGCTGAATATGCCGCTTTGGTCCGGGGTATTCTGGTGCGTTGCTGGAAATATCCTGCCTATTCCGTTCATTCTGCTTGGTATTAAAAAATTTCTGCATTGGCTGAGCGATCATCATTTTTCTAAATTAGCTGAATGGGTCGAAAAGAAAGCAGATAAGAACAGACCGAAGATTGAAAAATTTGGCTTTTGGGGATTGGCTCTGTTCGTTGGTATTCCACTGCCTGGCACAGGTGCTTGGACAGGCTCATTGGCCGCTGCTTTATTTGACATGGATCTGAAAAAGGCTTCGCTGTCCATCCTGCTCGGTATCTTTTTGGCAGCCGTGATCATGACAATTGTATCCTATGGCTTTATGGGCGCTTTGATCTCCTGAGTTTCAGGAGATTTTTTTTAACTTTGTTCAGAATTGTGCTTTAATGGATACAACAAAGGGGATGGCATGGAATACAGTGCATTGATCGTAGCAGCCGGAAATGGATCGCGGATGAAGCTTGGCTTTAATAAAGTCTATGCCAAATTGAGCAGCGGCGAAATGATCTTGGAAAAGACCGTCAATGTTTTTATGCAGGATCCGGAATGCTGTCAGGTGATCGTCGTGACCGACGCTAAGGAATACAGACATCATATGACTGAAAGATTCTCTGGCAGGGTCGTATTGTGTGCTGGCGGGAAAACACGCCAAGAGAGCGTGAACAGTGGATTGCAGGCTGTTATCGGAGATATCGTCATGATCCATGATGGCGCCAGACCGTATCTTTCTTTGGAAAACTTAAATGATCTGAAGAAGGCCATGGAGACCGAACAAGCCTGTCTGCTGACGGTCCCGTGCAAAGATACAATCAAAAAAATTGAGAATGGCTACGTCAAAGAAACGTATGAGCGTTCTTCTTTGGCTGCGGCGCAGACACCGCAGGCATTCAATACAGAATTGATCTTGCAATGCATGGAAAAAGCGCTGGCCGAGGGATTTGTCGGTACGGATGATGCCTCATTGGTGGAACGGTATTCTGATGTCAGAATTAAAGCAATTGAAGGAAGCTATGAAAATATCAAGATCACGACACCGGAAGATCTGAAGTGAAAGTTCATTGGAAAATGGACTTTTTTTGAGAATGAGAAGCTTTGCCGCGTATAAAAAGGTATGAGATGTCCAAGATGTCTGAATGAAGATCCAGCTTTTTTCTGCCATGGCACAGCAGGATGGTATTGTCGGAAATGTATTTCTTTCGGCAGAGCAATGATCGAGGAAGAAAAGGATCCCGCTGTTCTTGCACCGATCCGCGAAAACAGCGAAGAATATGTCCTGACGTATCCATTGACAGAGCAGCAGAAGATGATCAGCGATGCATGCATGAAAAACATTGTCAGATATGACGTGCTCTTGCGATGCTGCTGCGGAGCTGGCAAGACTGAAATTTCGATTGGCTCCATCGCCATGTTCCTGAAGCATCATTTAAAAGTATGTTTTGCGATTTCCCGACGGCAGGTCGTATTGGAAGTGGCTGAACGCCTGCAGAAATACTTTGTGAATGCGAATGTGATTCCCGTATGCCAAGGGTATACTGCGGTTACCGACGGCGATCTGATCGTCTGTACGACACATCAGCTGTATCGCTACTATGATGCCTTTGATCTGCTGATCCTTGATGAACCGGATGCGTTCCCTTTCCGCGGCAGTGAGGTGCTGCATGGCATTGCAAAAACGGCATGCCGGGGACACAGCATTTATCTGACAGCTACGCCGGATGATGAGCTGATGAAGCAAGTCAGAGAAGGAACGATGATCTGTCTGACGCTGAATCAGCGGCCGCATGGCAAGCCCATCCCTGTACCAAAGATTCATGTAGGGCCGAAAGGCATTCTGCTCTTCTATCTTCTGCGATGGCTGGAAAATCATGATGATCATCCGCGGATGATCTTTGTGCCTACCATTGCGGAAGCCAAGCGCCTGCATCTATTTCTGTCTTTTCTGTATGACTGTTCCGTATGCACTTCAAAGACAGAAGAAAGGGACGCTGTCATTTCATCATTCCGGGCCAAAGAACACAGTGTCATTGTGGCAACGACAGTATTGGAAAGAGGTGTGACGATCCCGCGGGCAGATATCTGTGTCTATGAAGCAGATCACGGCATTTTTGATGAGGCAGGGCTGATCCAGATGGCGGGCAGAGCAGGAAGATCTTTTGAAGATCCTTATGGAGATGTCCTGTTCCTATGCAGTGAAAAGAGCGAGCTCTGCGAAAAGTGCGTACAGAGCCTGCAGGAGGCAAATGCATCATGCGATGTCTGATGTGCGGAAGGGAACTGGGAGAATGCAGTATCCGAGACATTCTGTTTGGCGATGATCCGCTTTGCTTGACTTGTCGGAAACAATGGAAATATTATCCGCAGAGCTTCTTTGTTGATGGGATACAGGCAGACAGTGATTATTTATATCGTGAGGGGTTCTCGGCAAACTTGATCCAGTATAAAGAATGCGGCGATGAAGCACTGAAGGATGCTTTTCTGCATCCGATGATCAGAAAACTGCGGCGGAGATATCGTGGTATGACTTTATGCATGATGCCAAGTGCAGAAGAGAAGAAAAAAGAAAGAGGCTTTTCGCATCTGATGGAGATGTATGCTTCTTTAGGTCTGCCGATGATGGAACCATTCATCAAAAATGACAGTACTATACAGAAAAAACTGACATATGCCGGCAGACAGAAGATCGCAGATCAGATCTCACTGCAGAAAAATATCGCACTGCCAGAAAAGATCGTCCTCTGCGATGATGTCATAACAACTGGCGCAACGCTCAAAGGAGCACTGCATTGTCTTGATCGAACAAAGCACCATATTCTGATCTATGCAGCAGCGGCAGACAATGAAGGAAAAAAGTGGAAAAAGAAGGAAGAATGGGAGTGAAAAATACTTAAAAGATTTTTGCTTTAAGCAGAAAGGATCGAATTCCGTTCAGTATTGTTCATTGCAGAATCGTCTTTGTGATATGATGATCGAATAAGAGGAAACCACTATGGGATCAATTTATATCATGACAAATCCTTCCTTCAAGGAATACGTGAAGATTGGGTATGCGGCTGATGCGCAGAAACGGCTTGATGAACTGAACCGTTCAACTGCTGTGCCTTTTGCTTTTCGTATTTATGCTACGTATGATACGGATCAAAGGCTTTCAGATGTAGAAGTGCATAAGCTGATCGACAAGTTAAATCCCGATCTGCGGTCTGTGGAAGAGCTTAAAGGGAAGAAACGAGTCAGGGAGTTTTATGCGATGAGTGCAGAAGATGCTTATGATCTGCTGCAATCCGTTGCGAAGATATCCGGAACAGAAAAATATCTGCATCTTTTCAAAATGAGCACAGAAGAAATGAAGGAAGATAAAACAGCTAAGGAAAATGCTGCTAGGAAGAAACGGTTCTGTTTCTCAATGATTGGTCTCAAGCCGGGAGATAAGGTTGTCTTTATCAAAAATAAGAAAGTAGCAGCAACTATTGTGGATGACACGCATGTTCAGTATGGAAAAGAAACTTCCACTCTATCTGCTCTGGCAGAGAAACTGCTGAACAAGAAATCTCTTCGAGGTCCAATCTTCTTTACATATGAAGGCAGAGTCCTTGATAGTATGAGAAAACTATGATCTGAATGTTCTGAATAATGCAGAAGTTTTCAATATCCAAAAGGTCTGGAGGACCATAGGGTCTTCCAGACTATTATTTCAGCCGATGCAGTTTCACAGTATACACAGGGAAGTCAGCTTCCTCATCATCAAAGTTTACAAAGTTCATTTTCTTAATACAGTCTGCATCATCATTTAGACAGGCAAATTTCGGGCGATAGGAATAGGTGAGGTACAGTTCATCAAGTTTCGCCATTCGAATAGATTCAGAAGAAGTGTATTCATTGCGGATCAGTGCTTTAAAAGCATCCGCATCATAGCTGCAGCCCATACTGGATCCATTATGAAAGTACCCAAGACGTTCCAGATTCCAAACAGGATCATAGACATCGACGGTCTTGGTATCACCATGTTTCCAGCATTCGTCATCATGATCAGCATACCCCAGCGGTATTTTTTTATCCGTCATCGGATCATAGTCATAAATCACTGTTAGACTGGCAATCTTTGGCACACGCTCAATAGAAATAAAACCTGGGTCGCCTCGCTTTTTCTCAGGAGATCCTTCATTCGTCCTGCAGACAATATCCGCAGTAAGTGATGGATACCGAGGAATACGGTGACCATAGTGCACGTCACCATGATTTCCATGTTCCACAGCAACTAATTCAGTTTCAGCATCATATTTCATAAGAGTTCCTCCATTGATGCATAAAAATATGCATCTTGCGGAAAATGATATGTATGTTCTTCTTTTTGCGATGGAACCACGCTTTTTCTTCATGTGTGCCGGCCTATCTGCTCGTTTATTCTCTTCCTATGACAGAAAGTGCTCCAGCTGATTTTTTCATAAAGAAAGTGTCCTCTTTTCCGCAATCAAAAAGATTGCTGACTTGCTGAGGACACTGATTTGTTTCAATAGAATAGCACGGATCAAATCTTTGTAAAGGGGGAGCAAACAAAATACCGGCCTGCGGAAGAGGAATATGCGGGTAAAATGTCAATATCAAGCGAAAATGACACAGAATAGATGAGATATCAGCGGGAGTTTTCTCCCGCTGTTTTTAGAAGCCAAATTGGTGGTGCTTATGGGCTTTTTCTTGTGCCCGTAAGAAGGTTGCGCGCTTCCAAGGATGTGACATTGGTGGAATATAAACTTTCCTTG
>JAAYWN010000120.1 GCA_012516665.1 Erysipelotrichaceae bacterium | reverse complement strand
TCCCATTCTCTAAGCCGAAATTTTCATATAGATGATCTGCCGACAATACGATCTCCGCATTGAATTCCTGTACCAGCTGCGTGATCTCCTGCATATGTTTTCGCCCATACGTGCTGCATACAAATCTTCCTTTTTTGTTCAGAACTCTGCGGCACTCTTTGAGCACACCGTCAATGTCATGGCAGTAGAACAGTACATGGTTGGCTATCACAAGATCAAATTTACTGTCCTTATATGGGACCTTCTCAGCATCAAATACACGATAGGAAAATCTTGAATCATGGCTCAGTGTGCGATGCACATCGCGGATCATTCCTTCCGACACATCGGACAGAACAATATGAATATCCTTAGGAAGATGTTCTATATTCTCCGTCCAGAATTGTCCATTGCCGCAGCCAATTTCCAAGATCTTCATTCCCTTTTTGATATGACATTGTTTGTACAGCCATGGAAACCAGCCCTCCTGATTCACTGAATAATCCGTATGAAGGCGTATGCGCGCACTGATATTTGCTGCATCTACATAAGCCGTCTTCAAACTATTCTCCATGGTCGTCATCTGGATCAATGCCAGCATATTATTCCAGTCAATATCGCTGTCTGTATGCAGGGCATCGACTGTATGATCAATCGCATTTTCAACATTCTTCATTTCTTCTATGCGTTCTGCAACAAGCTTCTTCTGAAGCGTCAGTGATTCCATCAGGAAATGCGGATCATATGCCGCAACTGTCATTTCCTTAATATCATCTAAGGACAGTCCCAGATATTTCAAAAGCAGGATCTGCTGCAATTTCGCCAGATCATCATTGGTGTAGAATCTAGCACCATTCTCATTGCGAAAGGATGGTTTCAATATATTCTGCTTGTCATAGAAGCGAATTGTCCTGACGGTCACATTTGCCTTTCTGGCAAATTCACCGCAGGAATAGTAGCCGTCTTTTCTCATGAGCCCATCCTTTCAAAAACGGAATGCATACCACATTCCGTATCAGTTGCTGCCGTTTCCGACCTTCAGCATATAATCATAGTTCTTATCGAACTGATCATTATAGTAAGGATCATGCTCGATCCATTTTGCATAGTGCTCTTGAGCATATGCCACTTCATTGACATAGCGGTCGACCGCACTGTGCTCTTTATCGATCCCGCGGGACTTAGACTCATAATGCACCAGTCTGACATCCGGAAGAAAGATATTGAAGTATCCTTGATTCAGCAGTTTGACTGCCAGATCCACATCATTGAATTGTACCGTCAGTTCTTCATTCATTCCCTGTACTTCCGCATACTTCTTTTTAGGGACCATCAGACAGGCAGCCGTGCAGGCTGCTACATCATTCGGTACAGACAGTACATGCATGTAATCTTTTACATTTGCTTCTTTGCGATAATACCGATGGGCAAATCCACCGCCCTTGCCGGTAATGACACCGGCATGCTGGATCGAACCATCCGCATAATACATCATTGCGCCAACACTTCCAATATGATCCAGCTGTGCATAGGAAAGCATTTTTTCAAGCCAGTCAGATGTGATAATTGAAGTATCGTTATTCAGCAGAACAGCGTATTCCCCTTTGGCATGTTCTAATATTGCCTGATTATTGATCTTAGAAAAGTTAAATGGTCCAGGGCATGCAAAGACATGTACATTTGGATGTGCTTCCTGTATCTCCAGGAAATACTGCTTTGTCTCAGCCAATGCACTGCCATTGTCAGCGATAACTACTTCGTAGTTATCATACGTTGTCTTCGCAAAGATCGACTGCAGACATGTATGCAGAACGTTCCTGCCATCTTTAGTTGGGATCACAATGGATATCAGCGGTCTGCTCTGCAATAAATAATAGACTCTTGCGGAGACTCCATCATTGTTCTGCTCAATCGATACCTGTTCGTTTCTTCTGACAAAGTATGCTTTCAAAGTGTCATATTCATTTTGAATCGGTTCTGTATCACCATATAGGATCTTCGAGATATGACCAAAGGAGATCTTCTGATCTGACAGTTCCAGCAGCCAGCGATACGAATCCCAAGGCTGACCATCAAACTGCTTCAGCAGTTCTGTCTTCACGATCCAGCAATGTCCAATATAATTGAACCCCCGCAGTGTATCATATGAGAAATCCGGTTTCAGCCAAGGATGATAGCGTTCTCCCTTTGCATTCAGTTCATCATGATCAAAGTATGTCACATCATAGGCGACGCACTGCCCTAAATATCTGTCGAACATTTCATAAAAATGACAGCCCCTGCCAACTATGCATGCATATTCGGTATGGATCAGAGATAGATCCAATACCTGCATATCCTGCTTTGGATAAGCAGATCCTATAACATTGTCCAGATCCTGTCCTATCAGCGTAACCTCAATATTCTTCTTTTCGGCATCATAGGTCTGAAAAGTCAGCCACTTATTGTATTCTTCGGCATTCTCTGGATCATAAAATCTCTGACCATACTTAGAAATGTTGCTGCTCTCCGTATGGTACTTATGAATATATCCCTTTAGGATGCGCCAAGGAATGACAAAATGATACTGCACTGCCCATATATGCAGTGCCTTTCTCATAAGTCCTAGGATCGAACTGCTGTTTTTATTCATAATAGATATTTTACCTTAATCAACGTATTAAACAAATAGGATCTCTGTTGAAAAAAGCAGGATCTCATGATCCTGCCCTTTACTATTCAGATATATCCGGCGGTGTATATTCGCTTCCTGCGCTCCATTCTACCGGTACAGAAGTACTAATCGCGCTGTTCAGATCCATATTGCGATTGATTGCTTCCACCGTATGATTGATCGACTGTGTGCTCAGTTTATAAATATACAGATTCATGCCATAGCTTGCATTGTATACCGAACTGTCGCTTCCGGTGATCCGGGAGTGAACAATATTGAATACTCCCGATAAAGAATCCCCATAATACCGATTCGACTTTTTCATTGCATACGAGATGAAATTCACCAATTGATCTCTGGTAAAGTTTGTCGCAATATTTGAACCGGCAGCGTCCATCAGCTGCAGGATCATATTTGGATCCTTTGATGCCATGATCTTCGCCAATACCTGTGCAATGATCTCCTGCTGGTGTCTTTGACGGGCAAAGTCACCATCTTCAAAGGCATATCTTTCTCTGGCAAAGCCCAATGCTCTGGTGCCATCCAAATGCACATCATTGCCTGGATCAAGATGATATACTTCCAATTCATCCTTCACAATATCCCAGCACTGCGCATCAAAGCCTACGGAAATATCCACATCCACGCCGCCGACTGCATCGACCACCTGGATCACAGAAGCAAAGTTGAACTCTACCGTATAATCAATCGTAATGCCCAGCAGCTGTTCGACGGTATCGACCATGCACGATTCACTGACTGCATGTGCATCATTGATCTTCGAGCTTGAATTGCCATAACAGCTGATCGGTACATAAGAATCACGGGCAATGGAAGTCATTGTCACTTTCATCGAGACCGGATTCACCGACAGGACCATGATCGTATCTGCCAAGCCTTCATTCTCTCCGGTCAGCAGGATCGTAAATGGTTCTTTAGTCAGATCTTTATCGGCTCCGGTCTGATTCGTACTTGTAACAGAATCCGAGAAATCCTCAATGGAACTGCATTGTTCAAGATATGTCGAAAGGCTCGTATCCTCTTCCACTAAAGACTGCCAAGTGATTGGCAGGACCGCACATTGTACCTCACCAGTCACCAATCCCCGGTACGCTGCAGTATAACCGGAATATTCCTGATATTCCACATTCACACCCTCTGCCTGCAGTTTCTTTTCAGCTATGACAGATGTCTGTGATCCCTTTGCAATACCGATCTTTTTTCCATCCAGATCTTCTGTTTTGGTAATGGCTGTTCCGCTGCTGCCGGAATAGACAACCAAAGAAGCCGTAATATCCTGTGTCTGTTCAGCGCTGGTCATATCATCAATATTGTTCTGTACACGGAAGGTCAGGTATGTTCCATAGCTTCCTGCGATCAAACAGGCACAGAGCAGAATTGCTGTTACTGCATAGACCTTTTTATGCATGGTACGTATGCTGAAATAGACCAATATATCCATCAGCAGCAATGCCGCCAGCACGCCAACATTCAGCCAGATAAATACTTTCTTTGACAATGCACTGTAGTTAGAT